>NZ_JAKMQQ010000006.1:0-124052 GCF_025771645.1 Campylobacter sp. IFREMER_LSEM_CL2256 | reverse complement strand
TATTCTAAACACGGTTCGGCCAAAACAAGAATTCAAAACCAACTCTCTTATAAACTAGGTCAAGCCATGATAGTAAATTCAAAATCTATATTAGGTTATATAAGAATGCCTTTTGTTTTATCTTATATAAAAGATAAACATAAACAAGAACAAAAAATCTATCAAGAAAAAATAAAAAAAGATCCTTCTTTAAAATTACCTCCTTTAGAATCTTATCTTGATTATCAAGAAGCCTTAAAACTTAAAAATCATCTTTCTTATAAACTAGGAGAGGCTCTTATACAAGCTAATAAAACTTGGTATAAGGGAGGATATGTTAAGCTATGGTTTAAGATTAGGGAGTTAAAAAGGAAGATTAAGAATTATAGTATATAATTTATATTAAAAAATATTTTAATGCTTATGTGTGAATAGTATGTTAAAAATTGCCTTAATTGCTGATGAATTAACCTATGCTTCTTTAAAAGTAGAGGATGGAGTAATTATAAAAAATATAACTCCATTGAATTATAAGTTTATATTTTATTTTTGGAAACCTGATTTTTTATTTGTTGAGTCAGCTTGGCATGGTTTTAAAAATAAATGGAAATATAAAATTGCTTCATATCCTGATTATCCAAAGAGAAATAACAAAAAATTACAAAAGCTTGTTAATTTTGCAAAAATGTTAGATATTCCTACGGTATTTTGGAATAAAGAAGATTATGTGCATTTTGATAGATTTATCAATAGTGCAAAATTGTTTGATTTTATATTTACTGTTGATGAAAATTGTATATCAAAATATAAATCTTATGTAGGAAAAAATTCTTATGTAGGTGTTTTACCTTTTGCTGTTCAATCCAAATTTCATAATTTTACTGGATTTAATTTTATATCCACTAAGGCTAATTTTGTTGGAAGTTATTCAAAGCATATACATGAAAAAAGAAGATTTTATCAAGATATGATGTTTAAATTATCATCCAAGATAAATAACCTTGATGTTTATGATAGAAATTCAAATAGAAAATCTATAAATTATAGATATCCAAATTTTAAAGGTATACAAATTTATCCTTCAGTTGAGTATGAAAAAACTGCAGAAATATATAAAAAATATCTAATTTCTTTAAATGTTAATACTATAGAAAATTCCCCTACCATGTTTTCAAGAAGACTTATAGAGATTATAGCTTGTGGAGGTGTAGCTATTACTAATCATACGCCAGCTGTTGAAAAATATTTCAAAGACTATTGCTATTCATTTCAAACCGAGGAAGAATTAAAAGATTTGCTATATAGGTTTAAAAAAGATGGTTTAAATGAAGATGATAAGATAAGTTTGAAAAAAGGAGCGGAATTTATCGCAAAAAATCATACGTGGAAGCAAAGATTAGAACAAATTATAGATGCTATAGGTATAAAAAAATGCTAAATGGTTATTGTTTTTATATAAACAATTTTATTCAAATATTTTACAAAAAAAACTTCATAGGATGGGGAAGAAAACGTACTGGCAGATGGGCTTCTTTTTTATATAAAAAATTTAATGGTTCTTTGATTTTGCTAGAGGATGGCTTTTTGCGCTCATTAAATTTAGGTGTAGAAAAAAGTCCGAGTTTTTCTATCGTCAAAGATGATGCGGGAATTTATTACGATGCAACTGCACCATCTAAACTTGAAAATATTTTAAATACTTATGAGTTTAGCTCTAAAGAGCTAAAGCAAGCAAAAAAAGCTATAGAGCTTATAAAAACAGAAAAACTTAGCAAGTATAATAATAATTTTTGCGTGCCAAAAGAGCTTTTTGACGTCAACGAAGAACGCGCATTAATCATCACTCAAGTAGCAAATGATGCTTCATTAAAATTTGGCTTAGCTGATAATTTCTCAACTCAAGATATCATAAATGATGCTATTAAAGAAAATCCAAATGCTAAAATATACATTAAAATTCATCCTGATGTATTAAGTGGTAAAAAGCAAAGTGATTTTGATGTGCAAGATTTGCCAAACAAATGTGTAATTATAAAAGAAAATTATAATCCCATAGAATTGCTAAGTCATTTTAAAAAAGTTTACACTAAGACTTCTGGTATGGGCTTTGAAGCTTTAATGTTAGGGCGAGAATGTGTGTGTTATGGTATGCCATTTTATGCAGGCTGGGGTTTAACTCAAGATAAGCAAGCGTGTAAAAGAAGGCTTAAAAAAAGAACTTTGGAAGAGGTTTTTTATGCTACTTATATTTTATATAGTGAATATTTTAATCCTTACTTAAATCAAAAAAGTGATATTTTTGATACTATTCATACTTTAGCAAAGTATAAAAAGACAGAACAAGCTAATTCAAATACTTTGTATTTTTTAGGTTTTTCTAAATGGAAAAGAGAGTTTGTAAGACCTTTTTTTAAAGCTAAAAATAATAAAATCATTTTTTTAAACTCATTAGATGAACTCTATAAAGCGAATTTAAATCTTGAAGATAAAATTTTCATTTGGGGTAAAAAGCATGATAAAACTTTACTAGCTAAAGATTTTAAAAATACAATTTTCTTAGTAGAAGATGGCTTTTTACGCTCCGTTTTTTTAGGCTCAGATCTTACACGCCCTTTTTCTTTGATAGTAGATAGTAAAGGCTTGTATGTAGATCCAAGTAAACCAAGCGATTTAGAAGATATTTTGCAAAATCACATTTTTGATGAGAGTTTAAAACAAAGAGCTAAAAAACTCATTACTACCATTACACAAAATAAATTTTCAAAGTATAATGGCTTAAAGCATGAAACATTAAATTTTAATACCAATAAAAAAATCATCTTAATCCCTGCTCAAGTAGAAGATGATGCTTCTATGATTTTAGGTGGTGCAGGTTATGATACCTTAAAACTTTTACAAAGTGTAAGAAAGGCCAATGAAAACGCCTTTATAGTTTTTAAACCTCACCCTGATGTTTTAAGCGGTAACCGTAAGGGTTTAAAAGATAAAAACATTATTTTAAAATACTGTGATGAGATTATAGAAAATGTCAGTATAGATAGTGCTATCAATGCAAGTGATGAAGTCCACACTATAACCTCCACAAGTGGTTTTGATGCTCTTTTGCGTGGTAAAAAAGTAGTAGTGTATGGTAAGCCTTTTTATGCAGGCTGGGGTTTGACAAGCGATTTGCATGAAATCCCAAGACGTACAAGAGTGCTTAGTTTAGAAGAGTTGGTCGCGGGAGTTTTGATCCTTTATCCAAGATACATCCATCCAAAAAATAAAAATTTATGTGAAGTTGAGCTTGCATTAGATATAATGTTAAAAATGCAAAAAGATTATTTTTCTAAATTTTATTTGCGTTGGTTTATAGATATAAGAATTTATATATTAAGAAAAATAAGAAGATTGATAGAATTTATTTTGATTAGATGAATTTAAGTAAAAAGTTAAAAAAATTTTCTGGTAAAAATGTTTTATTGCTCCAAGGACCCGTAGGAGGATTTTTTCGTAAAATCGCTACAAAAATTCCAAAAGCTAAGGTTTATAAAGTAAATTTTAATGGAGGGGATTTTTTATTTTACCCTTTTAAAAGCATTAATTACACTAAAAGTTTAGCCGAGCTTGAAGACTTTTATAAAAAGCTTTTTGAAGAAAAACAAATTCAAGCTATCTTGATGTATAATGATTGTAGAAAAGTGCATGAAATCGCCATTAGTGTTGCTAAACAAATGGGTATTGAAGTATGGATTTTTGAAGAAGGTTATATAAGACCAAATTTTATTACTTTTGAAAAAGATGGAGTGAATGCAAACTCCACTTTACCAAGAGAAAAAGAGTTTTATCTAAGTCAGAAAAAATTTGATAAAGATTTTAAATTTAAAACTTTCTCAAGTACTTTTAGAAATATGGCCTTTGCTTCGTTTTTATATTGGCTTTTTGCTTTTTTATTTTCTTGGTATTTTAATAATTCTTTACACCATAGAAGTTTAAAATTATTTGACTTTTTACCTTGGCTTTGCTCGGTATATAGAAAAAACAAATACAAAATCACAGAAAAAAGTTTAAATGAAAAAATTCTTTCTCTAAAACAAAAGTATTTTTTAGCTATTTTGCAAGTGCATAATGACACTCAACTATCTCATCATTATAAAAAAACTACAGAAAAATTTATAGAAGAGGTGATCATCTCTTTTGCTAATCATGCCAAAGCAAAGTCTTATCTAGTTTTTAAGCATCATCCTATGGATCGTGGCTATAGGGACTATACTAAACTTATAGAAGATTTGAGCTTAAAATACAATGTCGAGGGTAGAATTTTATATGTGCACGATTTGCATTTACCTACACTTTTAATCAATACAAGAGGTACTATAGTCATAAATAGTACAGTAGGACTTTCTGCTTTATATCACAATAGTCCTTTAAAGGTTATGGGTAAAGCTTTTTATGATATTGAAGGTTTGACTTATCAAAAAAGCTTGCATACTTTTTGGAAAGAATGCAGAGCGTATAAACCTGATGCGGTTTTACATGCTAAATTTAGAAATTATGTGATATATAAAACCCAAGTTAATGGGAATTTTTTCAAAAATACTAGTTTAGATTAAATTTTCTTTTTATAATTTTTTGCAATCTTTTTTAGCTTAAAAGGTAAGCTTAAATAGCCTATTTTAAAAGGGGTTCTTGAAGCTTGTAAAAGTGCATTACCTAAAAGATAAGGCAAGTGTGTTTTGGCTATTTGAGCATGTTTATAGTCTACATAAGCTTTTAGTGGCGGTAGATTTTTTTGATTTTTTTGATTTTTAAAATGCTCTTTTTTGATTTTTCTTAGTTCAAAAGGTATTTTAAGGCAATCTAAATAACTTTTACTATTTTTCATGATAGCTTCCCCAAGCTTATAGCTTAGTCTTTCTTTTATCCTTAAGCTAGCTCCATAAAGTTTATTGTTTTGATGGATAAATATCTCATATTCGTTTTTTAAACCTTTGTGATTTAAAAAACGCAAAAGATTATGATTTTGACTTTGTAAAAAAGTTTGCATATCAAGTTTTTTTAGTTCATAGTATTCTAGTGCTAATTCTTTATAAAATGCTATAGGTGGTATTAAAGAATCATGGGTATTTATAAGATAATTTTTACATTCAATCTTTTTATCATTATCATTTTCTAAAAGTAAAATTCCTATTAAGTCCACATAATCAAGCCTTGGTGTTTTTTCATTTGCTATGCTTAAGCCTGAACTTTCTTCACTTTGCTTGATAACTTGTGTATTGACATACAAAAAGGTTTGCTCATCACAAATTGCTTTTTCATTTTGTATATCTTGAAAAGCATTGATAAGTCCAAAATTTTTTACTAATTTAAAAGATGAGTTTTCAATACTTATAGATGATATAGCATGGGTTGATGAGTTAGTGTGATTCCAAGCGTGCATGCCTAAGATTTGATAGTTTGTTAACTCTTTTGGAAAAATGATTTTTTCATTAGCTTTAATTTTTGTAGTTTTTTCACAAAAAAATGAGTTTTTATGCTCTATTTTAGTTAAATTTGAGGGCGTAAAGATATGAAATTTTCTTTTTGAGCAAATGATATTTTCTTTGGATTTTTTAAAGCTATGTAAATTTTTAATGATGTTTTTACCAAGCTCTTGCATAGCTAGTGGCATAGGGTGGAATTTATAGTTTTGATCAAAATCATAAAGATTATTTTTTTGGTAGTAAAAGTCTACATCGATTAGATTAAAACCATAATAAGCACAATTTTTCCTATGAGCTTCATTAATAGCTTTTGATTTATCATTACAAGCTGGTATGGGGAGTATAAGTACTATGGTAATTTTGTTTGCTTTGTAAAGTTCTTCGTAAAAATAATCAATATTTCTAAGTATAATATTTAAACTCATAGGGCTTAAATAATCATTGATATTTGATTCGCTGATGATGTAATCACTTTTATTTATAGTATTTTTATGGCGTATTAACTCATAAAGATTTTGTAAAGAAGTACTAAGTCCTAAAGCGTAATTATGTAATGTAATGTCTTTATTTTCAAGACCTATCCTAAGACCATTTTTAACTACACTATTGCTACCACCTAGTAAGATTACATTCATAAGTTCTTTCTTGTTTATAAATTTTTATTTATTTTATAAAATATTTTTTAATGAATAATTTCAGAGTAAAAACACCTCATTTTACCTTTAAATAAGCATTTGACAAAGATAACAACTTTAGCTATATTTTTAAATTCATTTTTGAGTTTATTTGGGATTTTAATGGATAAATTGTGTCAAAAAAGAGATGTTTTTTATATAGCTGGTTATGATCCTAGAGGATATAGGCATTATTATGCTATGTTTAAAAAAAATTTAGCCGAGCAAAATATACTTTTAAATTATGATTATACTTTATCAAAAGCTCAAGTTAATGCATATGCTTTTTGGCAAATTCAAACCCCGCATACAAGTACTTCTTACACCTTTTTAAGCTGGAATGATATAGTCAAAAAAAATTGGTCAGAAGGTATAAAAGATGCTTTGAGTGATTGTTATAGTTTTTTTAGAATTTATACCATCACAGGACTTTTTTTAAAATTCGGTAAAGAATCCCCGCACCAACTTATCACAGGTTATTATCCATTTTTTTATGTACTTTTGAGTTTGATTTTTACTTTAGCTTGTGCTTTTGGAAGTTTGTTGTATTTGCAAAATTTTCATATTGTTTTGGGAATTTTAGCTTTTATTTTATCATTAGTGTTTTTACCAAAAATGTTTTATAAATTAGGTAAGAAATTAGCTGTTTTTTGGATAGCTAGAATTTGTTCTTTTTGTGCAAACTGGGAGAAAAATTCTCAAGGTGAGCTTGAGTTAAGAATGGATGATTTTGCTAGAGTTATTTTTGAAAAACTAAAAGAAAATGTAAAAGATAAAAATTATGAGATTATCTTAAGCGCACATAGCGTAGGAACAGTGCTTTGTATAAATGTTTTAGCAAAAGTGCTTAGAAAATGTGAAAAAGAAAATGTTTCTTTTGAAAATTTAAAGGTTTTAACTTTAGGCGAGTGTATACCTTTGGTAAGCTATCAAAAAAGATCTTTTGAGTTTAGAAAAGACTTAGAGTATTTAGGAAGTAAGAATTTAATATGGTATGATTTTACCTCTATTATAGATGGGGCTTGTTTTGCACAAGTTGATTTTATACGCACAAGCAGAGTAAAAGCACAATTTAGTCCAAAATACCTTTCGGCTAAATTTCATACCTTATATAAAAATAAAGATTATAAAAAAATCAAAAAAGACAAATATAAAGCACATTTTTTATATTTATTTGCTACACAAATTCAAGGAGTATATAACTTTTTTGAATTTATCATAGGTAAAAATAAACTAGAAGAAAAAATCAAATAGGAGAAAAACATGGGTCAGTGTCCTTTTCATCCAAAGCCTTACAAAAATAAAGCTTCTACATTAACCACTTTTTTACTAAAAAGAAGATCATGGCTTGATGGACTTTATGAGCGAAGCTATAAAATGATGATGGGCAGAGTAAAAATGCCTGGATTTGATCTATATGTAGTAAATGATCCAAAAGAAGTTAGACGCATTATGGTGGATGAGGTTAGAGAATACCCAAAAAGCCAACTTTTACATGAGCTTTTAGAGCCACTTTTGGGCATAAGCATTTTTACAACTAATGATAGAGTATGGGAAAAGCAAAGAGAACTTTTAAGACCTTCTTTTGAAATGACGAGAATTTCTAAGGTTTTTAATTTGATGAGTGAAGCAGCTTCTGATATGATGGCAAGATTTGCAAAGTATGAAGATAAAGCGATTATAGAAGTAGATGAAGCTATGACTTTTGTGACTGCAGATGTGATTTTTAGAACTATCATGTCATCAAAACTTGATGAGCAAAAAGGCAAACTTGTTTTGGATGCTTTTGTAACTGTGCAAGAAGAAACAGTTAAAACAGCTATGCGAAGAATGTTTCGTTTCCCAACTTGGCTTTCAAATCTTTTGGGCGAGAGAAAAAGACTTAAAGCAGGTGGAGTTATACGCAAGGTTTTATCAGATATTATAAAACCAAGATATGATAATGCTGTAAATGATCAAGGAAAATATGAAGATATTTTATCATCATTACTTATGGTGGTAGATGCAGATACTAATGAGAGATTTTCTTTTAATGAAATTTTAGACCAAGTTGCCATGCTTTTCTTAGCAGGTCATGAAACCACTGCAAGCTCGCTAACTTGGACACTATATATTTTAAGTATTTCTCCAAAAGAACAACAAAAAGCCTATGAAGAAATCATGCAAGTTGCAGGTGATGAGGAGTTTAAAATAGAACATGTTAGAGCGATGAAATATCTTACAAATGTGTTTAAAGAAAGTTTAAGACTTTATCCGCCAGTTGGTTTTTTCGCTAGAGAAGCAAGAAATGATAACAAAATGAGAGATAAGCTTATCAAAAAAGGTTCAGGCGTAGTGGTAGCTCCATGGCTTATCCACAGACATGATAGTTTTTGGGAAAATCCACATGAGTTTGATCCAAGTCGCCATGAAGATAAAAGCAAGATTAAAAAAGACACTTATATGCCTTTTGGTATGGGAGAGCGTGTGTGTATAGGGCAGGGCTTTGCTATGCAAGAGGCTGTTTTGATTTTAGCTAATATTTTAAGGACTTATAAGTTAGAATTAGAAGAAAATTTCGTGCCTGATATAGTAGGAAGACTAACTATAAGATCAGCTAACGGTATGAATATAAGATTTATAAAAAGGCAAAAATGAAAGAAAAATTAGCAGGAACCATACTACTTTGTGCTATCGTTCCTTTAGCGGTGATTAGTTATCTTTTTATTGTTATAGTGGGTACTTTTGGCAATCCTGCTAGGGTTAGACAAGGTGTGAGAGCACTTGATCATTTTGTCAATGCTACTTTGTTTAATGGTTATGCTTGGGAGTCTTTATCATCTCATGCTTGGAGAGAACGTGATAAAAGATGGGCTAAAATAGTTATTAAAATCACAGATTTTTTTGACAAAAATCACTGCCAAAAGGCAAATAAAAGAGAGCAAGAGGTTGTGGATTTGGTTTTAAAGAAAAAACTTACCGAACAAACAGTCGGTAAGCAACTTTAATTTTCTCCAAATAAAGCTTTAAGATTTTTAAATGCTTCTTCTTGGTTATTAGTTTTATCTTCATTATTTACTTCATTAAGCTCTATCTCATATCCAAGAAGCATACTAGCTAAGCGTATATTAATACCACTTTTTCCTATGGCTTTACTTTTTTGCTCGCTATTTAGCGTTACAATAGTCTTTTTATCTTCGATACTAACTGAGTTTATAATAGCTGGAGCTAAGCTTCTTGTGATTAAAATTGCCATTTCATTAGAATACTCAATGCAGTCAATATTTTCATTTTTTAATTCTTTGCTTACGGCATTGATTCTAACTCCTTTTATACCCACAGTTGCTCCTACTGCATCAACGCTTGGACTATTAGTTTGCAAGATGATTTTTGCTCTCTCGCCTGGAATTCTTGCACTTGCATAAATATTTATAAGACCATCTTTGATTTCAGGAACTTCAGCTTTTAATAAAGCTTCTAAAAATTTAGGGCTAGTTCTACTAAGTTCCATTCTCATACCTGATTTATCAATATATACATGTCTAATAACAGCTTTAATCACATCGCCAACTTTAAATTTTTCACCTTTGATACGATTTTTTCTAGGTAAATATGCACGAAACTCATCAATTTCTACATAAGTATTTTCTTCACTATCTACTCTTACCACGCTACCAAAAACCATATGTCCTACCATTTTTTGGTATTTTTCATAGATTTTTTCTTCTAAGAGTTTTTGAATGTTATATTCTAATTCTTTATGTAAGATATTTACAGCAGTACGACCTAAATTTTCCAAAGAACACTCATAAGTTAGCTCATCGCCAATTTCTACATCTTTAGCTTCAGCCCTTGCTTTACTTAAGGCGATAAAATGCTCATTTTCATTTTCTAATCTTTCATCATTATCAGCTACTACGATGATTTTTTGATAAAGTTGTAAATTTTTACCTGAATCAACAAAAAATTCATACTTATCACCATAAATTTTCTTAGCAGTATTAATAAGCGCTTTTTTAACTCTTTCTCTTACATCTTCTATTTGTAAATTTTTCTCATTAGCAATGGATTCAATTATATCTGTGATTTTTTCCATAATGACAATACAACCTTAATTTTGGATTTTAAAAGTTTGAAGAATAAAATTATATCTTTAATAAGTTTAATTAAAAGTAAAATTTGCTATAATTTCAGATTAAAAAAACTTGAGGATGATGATATGGATTTAAAAATAGCAAGAACCTCTGTTGATGAAAAGCCAAAAAGTATAAGTTTAGAAAGTATTGAAAAGGCTGTAGATAAAGAAGGTCAAAAATTTTTCTATTTTGATAAAGACAATGCACATAAGCAATTAATCGCTTTAGTAGAGCATTTTGAAAAAAAAGGAAAATGTGTTTATCATAGAACAATCAAATATGGTTTAGATGATACAGATTTTATGTATGAGGTACACATTCTTTGAGTAAAAAACTTTTTATACAAACTTTAGGTTGTGCTATGAATGTGCGTGATTCAGAGCATATGATAGCCGAACTTAAAGAAAAAGAAAATTACGAATTAACTCAAGACGCAAAAGAAGCAGATTTGATTTTAATCAATACTTGCTCAGTACGTGAAAAGCCTGTGCATAAGCTTTTTTCAGAAGTTGGAAGTTTTGAAAAAATCAAAAAAAATGGCGCTAAAATAGGAGTTTGTGGTTGCACTGCCTCACATTTGGGAGATGAGATTTTTAAGCGTGCTCCAAATGTAGATTTTGTTTTGGGTGCTAGGAATGTTTCTAAAATCACAAAGGCTGTAAATACTCCAAAATTTTTAGGTAATGATATAGATTTTGATGAGAGTAACTATGCTTTTGCAGATTTTAGAAATAGCCTTTATAAAACCTATATTAATATCTCCATAGGTTGCGATAAGCATTGTACTTATTGTATAGTGCCTCATACAAGAGGAGATGAGATTTCTATACCTTTTGAGATTATTAAAAATGAAGCATTAAAAGCTGTTTCTAAAGGTGCTAAAGAGATTTTTTTGCTAGGACAAAATGTTAATAATTATGGTAAAAGATTTTCTAATGCACATGAAAAGATTAATTTTTCAGATCTTTTAGAAAAGTTAAGTGAAATTGAAGGTCTAGAGCGTATCCGTTTTACAAGTCCACATCCATTGCATATGGATGATAGATTTTTAGAGGTTTTTTCTAAAAATCCTAAAGTTTGTAAGTCTATGCATATGCCTTTACAAAGTGGCTCAAGTGAAATTTTAAAGGCTATGAAACGCGGTTATACTAAAGAGTGGTATTTAGATAGAGCCTTGAAACTTCGTTCTATGTGCAAAGATGTGAGTATTTCTACTGATGTGATTGTAGCTTTTCCAGGCGAGAGTGATAAAGATTTTGAAGATACTATGGATGTACTTGAAAAAGTGCGTTTTGAGCAAATGTTTTCTTTTAAATACTCTAAAAGACCACTAACTAAAGCTGCGACTATGCAAAATCAAATTTCTGATGATATAGCTTCAAAACGCTTGAGTATTTTACAAGCTAGACATACAGAAATTTTAGATGAAATTGTTGCAAAGCAAAAAGATAAAGAATTTGAAGTTTTATTTGAAGAATTAAGAAGTGAAGGCTTTGTGGCAGGTAGAAGTGATAATAACTTTTTGATTCAAGTTAAAGGTAGTGAAGAGTTATTAGGACAAATGAAAAAAGTAAAAATCACCAATCCTAGGCGTATGGTGTTAAATGGCGAAATCCTTTAAGATTAATCTTTTAGCTTTTGGAATTTTTTTATTACAATGGCTGATTTTTTTAACTTGTAAAAAGGTTTATTTAGGGCAAAAGCTTCCAAAAAGATCATGTGTGATACTTTTTTGGCATGGGCGTCTTGCTCTAATGCCTTTTGCCTATCGTAAAATGGGTATTAAAGGAAAAAAGGCTTATGTGATGATTTCACACCATAAAGATGGAGAAATCATTGCTAGAAATATTGCCTTTTTTGGTTTGGATACTTTAAGAGGTAGTACAAGCAAAGGTGCTTTAGCTTTATTAAAACAATCTTTTAAAATCTTAGATCAAGGCGATGATGTGATTATCACTCCAGATGGGCCAAGAGGACCTTATCATAGTGTTTCAGATGGTTCTGTGATGATAGCTTTGAAAAAAAATACTCCACTTTTTTTGCTAAATTATGAAGCAAGTTCTTTTTGGGAATTTAAAAGCTGGGATAAAATGATCTTACCTAAACCTTTTTCTAAGATTACCTATAGACTAAGTGAAGAAATTAAAATACAAAATTTAAATTTAGAAGAAGCTAAAGTATTGATAAAAGAAAAATTTGATATGATAAGTCAAATAGACAAAGGATAAACACTATGTTATCTTTTTTTAGAAAGTATATTTTACAACTTTTAGTTTGTATTTGCTATGATGAAAAACAATACATTATAAGATGTCATACTTGGAAAAAATCTCAAGCTGTGGATACTTTTGAAAAAAGCTTTGAAGATAAAGAAAAAGCCATAGAATATGTAAAAAATTTAACTAAAGATTTTCAAATTTATTATATATGTACTTTTTTTACTCCTATTGCTCAAGGCGTTGTGCCAAGCTCAAATTTTAAAGATCTTTCTAATTTTGGTGTCGATGCAAGTAGTGTTAAGTGTATTTCTTTTAATAATGGTTTATTGTATGCATCTAATCATTCTTTAAGCTCATATGAGCAAGATTATGAGGCTTTTGGCGGTTTAGATTTACTTTATTCGCCTTTTTCTTTGCTTTATCATTGTATGGCAAATAGAGGTTTTGAAGAAAAAATAGGCCTTTATGTATATAGATACCATGATTTTGTTGCGATGTTAATTTGTAAAAATGAAGCTATATTATTTGGAAGTTATTTTAATATAGCTAGTCAAAATTATAATGAAGATGATTTTTTTGATGATATTAAAGAAGAATTTGATTTACAAATTGATGATGAAAATCAAGAAGAAGAAAATGAGCAAAATTATGATTTAAAAAGTTTAGAAGAAATGAGTCAAGAGCTTGATAAACTTGAGGAATTAGATGAAGAAAAAGAAGAGCTTCCTATCGAGTCTTTAGAAAATTTTAGCTCAGATATGAAAATGATAGAATACATCATCTCAAGTGTAAAAGAATTTTATCAAAATCCTTTGTATGATAATAGTTTTTTAGAAGAAATTGTGATTTTTGATGAGGAAAGTTTTAGCCCAACCTCGCTTGATTATTTAGAAAATGAGCTTTTTATAAAACCTAAAGTAGAGCTTGTAGATACTTTAAATTTGATGAATGAACTTATGGTGAAGGACTTAAAACTATGAGATATAGTCTAATCAAACCTAAGATAAAACCTGTTTTTAATCTTTTTACTAGAATTTGGATTTATTTTACTAGTATTAGTGTTGCTTTGATTTTTGTAGTATTTATTGTGGTTGTTTTTAAAAGCTATTATGCGTCTGTGCAACTTGATAATAAAAAAGAAGAATTAGCTCAAATTATCGCACAAATTAATGCTAATAAGCTTAAATATCAAGAATTAGTAAGACAAAATGATAAAGCAGAGTTAATTTTGGGAGATTTAGAGCAAGAGCAAGAAAATGGCAAAAATAAAGTTTTATTAAAAAGTATTCAAAATCTTTTTACTCTAGTGCCTAAAAACATATCTTTAGATGAGGTTTTAATGGAAGATAGATCACTTATTTTAAGAGGTATTACACCTACTAAAGAAATGTTTGCATTATTATTAGAGGCTCCATTAAGAAGTATTTTTTCCAATTCTCAAACAAGTTATTATCAATTAGAAAATGGGTGGTATCGCTTTGTAAGTGTAAATATCACTATACCAGAGGAAATGTATGAGCAAAAACGATAAGAGCTTAGAAGAAGCTGATGTATTAAAAATCTTGATTTATTCTTTTTCATTTGTAGCACTTTGTGCGATTTTGATTTTATTTTTAATCGTGCCTTTTTTGAAAGATTATAAAATCGAACATTCAAGATTAGCAACCCAGCAAATTCAAAACACTAAAGCAATAAACGAGTTGCAAGCTTTAGAAAAAGTTATTGATGAGTTTCAAAAGGTGAATGCGCAAAATTTAGCTCAAATCAATGCAGAATTTTCACAAAAAGAATTATTGGAATTTATGAAAAATTACTTTGATGATGTTAAAATCAATCTTATTCCTATTAAAAAAGAGCAAGAGTATTTAAAATACCAATTTGGAGCTAATGTAAAGATGAAAAATCCTCAGGCTTTTTATTCTTTTTTAAATGATTTGCAAAGATATAAAAATTTAATAGAAATTAGCACTCCTGTAGAGTTTAAATCCGAAGAAAAACACATTAATCTTAAATTTAAGATCAAAGTGTTTTACGCACAAGCTATTCAAAAATGATTACTTCATTATTTTGATAAGGAGTAGCTTTTTCTTCTTTTTTATCATCTTGTTTTACATCTTGAACTTCTGATCTTTCTTGTGTTTTTGGTTCTTCTTTGATTTCTTTTATACTCGTTTTTAAACTAGATGCGATTTCTTTATAAAAAGCAACAAAAACTTTATCAATTTCTAAAGCACTTGCTGCAAGACTTTCATTAACTTGGGTTGGAACAGCACTATATACTTCTCTAAAACTTTCTATGCTTGCTTGTCCTTTTATAGGATAATTTAAAATAATAGGATCGTTTAATTTTGCTGAGCTTGTTGTACTTTGGAAAGTATCTTCTTGGTGTAAATTATTTAAATGACTTTGAGCTTCTAAAATAATCATAAAAGAAGATTCCACACTATCGCCTCCAAGACTTGAATTTCTCGTAACCTTATCTTCATATAAACTAGCATTGATAACTATATTAAAAGCATAATCAGGATTTTCATTATCTATAATATATCCCTTACTTTGAAGCAATGCTTTGCTATCTTCTAAAAGTTGTTTTTTGAGTAATTCTAAGCTTTTATTAATTCTTTGATTTAGGGTAGATTGCTCAAAATATGAACTATAAAAAGTATTTTTTATAATTTCTACATCATTGATTTTGACTTTAGGGCTATTAGCATTTGTGTTGTTGTGTTCTTCAAAAGTACTTTTAAAATTTGGCATAGAAATATAATAAGTTTTTTGATTACCAGTGCAAGCACTTAAAAATAAAATTATGCTAAAAAATAATAATATTTTTTTCATTTTCTCTCCTTTTGATTTTTATAATTATAACAATTTTTTGCTATATTATATGTTTTATAATAAGGGCTTTTTATGGAATTTTGGCAAAATATTTATGCAAATTTTGATGTGGTAGCTTTTGAAATTTTTGGTTTAAAAGTGCATTGGTATGGTATTATGTATGTGTTAGCTTTGCTTGTTGCTTTAATGGTCGCAAAATACTATGCAATTAAAGATAATATGGGAATTTCAAAAGCTATGCTTGATAGCTATTTTATATGGGTAGAAATTGGTGTAATTTTAGGTGCAAGATTGGGTTATATTTTAATTTATGATGCGCATACTTTATGGTATCTTACTCACCCTTGGCAAATTTTTAATCCCTTTTATAATGGAGAATTTGTAGGGATTAGAGGTATGAGTTACCATGGAGCTGTTGTGGGATTTTTAATAGCAACTTATGCTTTTTGTAAAAAAAATAAGCAAAATTTATGGAAATATTTAGATTTAGTTGCTATTAGTGTGCCATGTGGATATATTTTTGGTCGTATTGGAAATTTTTTAAATCAAGAGTTATTTGGTAGAGCTACAGAAGTGCCTTGGGGTATTTATGTAGATGGGATATTGCGTCATCCATCGCAGCTTTATGAGGCATTTTTAGAAGGTTTTGTAGTTTTTGCTATTTTATTACTAATAAAAAAATATAAAAAATACAATGGAGAATTGATTGCTTATTATACGATTTTGTATGCTCTAGCGCGCTTTGTATGCGAGTTTTTTAGAGAGCCTGATTTTGGCATAGGCTTTGTGGCTTTTGGTATGAGTATGGGTCAGATATTAAGCTTATTAATGTTTTTATTAGGACTATTTTTATCTTTTTATTTAAGAAATATTAAAAAAATTTATAAATTTTTATTTATTTTAAGAATAAAAGTTCTATAATTGCTCCGATATTAAAACTTATCAACTTTTAAAAGGAGTAAATATGAGCCAACTCATTGAAGGTTTTTTAGGCAAGAGTATTGATGGCAAAAAAAGCAAAATGCCAGCAAAACTTGACTATATTCAAAGTGCGACAGGCTTAATTTTAGGCTTGTTTATGTGGGCACATATGTTGTTCGTTTCTACCATTTTGGTTAGTGATGATTTTTTTGATTCAGTGGTTCACTTTTTAGAACTAAAATTTATCATTAATAGCCCTATGATGAGCTACATCACTTCTTTCTTGGCTGCCTGTGTTTTGGTTATTTTCTTTGTGCATGCGGGTCTTGCAATGAGAAAATTTCCTATTAATTTCAGACAATACCAACTTTGTAGAACACACTTAAAATATATGAATCATGGTGATTCTTCTTTATGGTGGGTTCAAGCTGCAACTGGTTTTGTAATGTTTTTCTTGGGTTCTGCGCACTTAATTTTTATCATTACTAATGCAGATAAAATCAGTGCTGATATGTCAGGTGATAGAGTAGTGAGCCATTTTATGTGGTTATTTTACATTGCCTTATTAATCTGTGTTGAGTTGCATGGTAGTATTGGTCTTTATAGATTATGTGTAAAATGGGGTTGGTTTGAAGGTAAAGATGCAAAAGAAAGTCGTAAAAAACTTAAAAAAGCAAAATGGTTTATTAGTATTTTCTTCTTAGTTTTGGGTGTATTAAGCTTAGCTGCTTTTGCAAAAATAGGCTTTAATAATTACCAAAACAACTCTGTAGCGCAAATAGTAAAAACTTATGATGGAGCTAAATATGAACATACAATATAGTGATGCTTTAGTTATCGGTGGTGGTCTTGCAGGTTTAAGAGCTGCTATTGAAGTTGCAAAAAGTGGTCAAAGTGTAACTTTATTAAGTATTTGTCCAGTTAAAAGATCTCACTCAGCTGCTGTACAAGGTGGTATGCAAGCGAGTTTAGGAAATAGCGTTAAAGGTGAGGGAGATAATGAAGATGTGCATTTTGCTGATACAGTAAAAGGATCTGACTGGGGCTGTGATCAAGAAGTTGCAAGAATGTTTGCGCAAACTGCTCCAAAAGCTGTGCGTGAGCTTGCTGCTTGGGGTGTGCCTTGGACTAGGGTTACAAAAGGACCTAGAACTGTAGTTATCAATGCTCAAAAAACTACCATTGAAGAAAAAGAAGAAGCACATGGTCTTATAAACGCAAGAGACTTTGGTGGTACTAAAAAATGGAGAACATGTTATATCGCTGATGCAACAGGACACTGTATGCTATATGGTGTGGCAAATGAAGCGATTAAACATCAAGTTAAAATCATCGATAGAATGGAAGCAGTAAGAATTATCCATGATGGTAAAAAATGTCTAGGGGCTATTGCGAGAGATTTAACTAATGGAGAATTAATTGCTTATGTTGCTAGAGGAACTATGATTGCAACAGGTGGTTATGGTAGAATTTATAAACAAACTACAAATGCTGTTATTTGTGAAGGTACAGGCGCTGCTATTG
Organism: Campylobacter sp. IFREMER_LSEM_CL2256; assembly: GCF_025771645.1. NCBI lineage: Bacteria > Pseudomonadati > Campylobacterota > Epsilonproteobacteria > Campylobacterales > Campylobacteraceae > Campylobacter > Campylobacter sp. IFREMER_LSEM_CL2256. The sequence continues at coordinate 106,320 of NZ_JAKMQQ010000006.1, read as the reverse complement.
CACTTGAAACTGGACTTTGCAGACTTTCAAATATGGAAGCAGTGCAATTTCACCCAACTCCAATCGTACCAAGTGGTATCTTACTAACTGAAGGTTGTAGAGGTGATGGTGGTATCTTAAGAGATGTTGATGGCTACCGCTTTATGCCTGATTATGAGCCTGAGAAAAAAGAACTTGCAAGTAGGGACGTTGTAAGTCGTAGAATGATGGAGCATATTAGAAAAGGAAAAGGTGTAAAAAGCCCTTATGGGGATCATTTATGGCTTGATATTTCTATCCTTGGTCGTGCTCATGTTGAAAAAAATCTTCGCGATGTTCAAGATATTTGTAAGACATTTAATGGTATTGATCCTGCTGATGAGGGTCCAAAAGGTTGGGCGCCAGTTTTACCTATGCAACATTACTCAATGGGTGGTATTAGAACTAAGCCAACCGGCGAAAGTCAATGGCTAAATGGTCTTTTTGCGTGTGGTGAAGCAGCTTGCTGGGATATGCACGGATTTAATCGCTTGGGTGGAAATTCATGTTCAGAAACTGTTGTTGCAGGTATGATCGTGGGAGATTATTTTGCACAATATTGTAAAGAAAATGGTAATGATATTGATACAAATATCGTTAAATCTTTCCTTTCTAAAGAGTATGATTACTTAAAATCTCTTGTAAGTAAAGAAGGAAAACATGATGTATTTGAAATCAAAAATAGAATGAAAGACATTATGTGGGAAAAAGTAGCTATCTTTAGAACAGGCCAAGGTCTTGAAGAAGCGGTTAAAGAGCTTGAAGAGTTATACCAAAAATCACTTGATTTAAAAGTACATGATAAAGAATTAAAATGTGCAAATCCAGAGCTTGAAGAAGCTTACAGGGTTCCAAGAATGCTAAAAATTGCTTTATGTGTTGCTTATGGTGCGCTTTTAAGAACAGAAAGTCGTGGGGCTCATTATAGAGAAGATTATCCAAAAAGAGATGACTTAAATTGGATGAAAAGAACAAATACTTACTGGGTAGAAGGTGAAAGTATGCCTAGAGTTGAGTATGAAGATCTTGACATTATGAAAATGGAAATCCCACCTGCATTTAGAGGTTATGGTGCTAAAGGAAATATCATTGAAAATCCATTAAGCGAAAAACGCCAAGCTGAAGTTGATGCAATCCGTGAAAAAATGGAAGCAGAGGGCAAAGGTAGATATGAAATTCAACATGCTTTAATGCCTTATGAATTACAAGCTAAATTTAAAGCACCAAATCAAAGAATAGGAGTTGATTATGAGTAGAAAATTAACAATAAGAGCATTTAAATATAATCCATTAAGTAAAATTTCTAAGCCTCATTTTGTTACTTATGAGCTTGAAGAAACTCCATTTATGACGATTTTTGTGTGCTTAACTCAAATCAGAGAAAAAATGGATGCGGATTTGAGTTTTGACTTTGTATGTAGAGCAGGGATTTGTGGAAGCTGTGCTATGATGATCAATGGTAAGCCAAAACTTGCTTGTAAAACATTAACAAAAGACTATCCAGATGGCGTTATAGAGCTTATGCCTTTACCTGCATTTAGACACATAAAAGACTTAAGTGTTAATACAGGTGAGTGGTTTGATGGTATGTGTAAACGCGTTGAAAGCTGGGTGCATAATGAAAAAGAAACAGATATTTCTAAACTTGAAGAGCGTATTGAGCCAGAAGTTGCTGATGAGACTTTTGAACTTGATCGTTGTATAGAGTGTGGAATTTGTGTTGCTTCTTGTGCAACTAAGCTAATGAGACCTGACTTTATCGCAGCTACTGGGCTTTTAAGAACAGCTAGATATTTACAAGATCCACATGATCACAGAACCATAGAAGATTTTTATGAATTAGTGGGCGATGATGATGGTGTATTTGGATGTATGTCTTTACTTGCATGTGAAGATAATTGTCCAAAAGAACTACCTTTACAAAGTAAAATCGCTTATATGAGAAGACAGCTTGTCGCTCAAAGAAACAAATAATTCTAGCCCCCAAGAAAAGGGGGCTCTTAAAACCTTACTAAAACAAATTTGGCAAAATCATAGTGTTTATCTTGACACAAATACACTTTTTGATGAAAGTTTGATTGATGTTCAAAAAGCAGCAATTCTTTTAAGTACTAATCTTGATAATTATGAAAGATTTAGCGCTTTAAATGAATTTAAAAGTTTGATGAAAAATTTAAATTTACGCTTAGATCTTTATGGTATTCAATATGCGCAAGTTTGTTTTATTAATGCTTTAAATTTAGGAATTTTAGATAAAAACGAGCTTTTAAAAGCCTTGGAAAAACTTCAAAAAATCACTGATAATACTTTAATTTATGCTTTTGTATCTAGGCAAAAAATTATTCAAAAAGATTACAAGCAAGAAGTTAAAAACTCACATCAAACACTAGATCTCATTAATCAAAACTTACAAGAGCTTTGCGAAGATGAAAAAGCTCAAAAACTCTTACAAGAAGCTTTGGTTAAATTTAGTAATATTGATTTTTCTATCGCAGTAACGGGCGTGGTAAATGCAGGTAAATCAAGTATGCTAAATGCGCTTTTAAAAAAAGATTTTTTAGGTGTATCTAACGTGCCTGAAACTGCAAATTTGAGCATTTTAAAATATGGCAAAGAACAAAAAGCTAAGATATATTTTTGGAATGATGAAGAATGGCAAGATATTTTAAAAAGCTCTAAAGATAATCAAGATATGCAAGAGCTTATAAAACAATTAGAACAAAATTTTAATCTAAATGAATATATCAAAAAAGAAAATAAAAATATAGAAATAAAAATTGAAGAATTAAAAAATTACACTAGTGCAAAAAACAAAATTTCAGCACTTATTAAAAAAATAGAGCTTTTTTCATCGCTTGATTTTTTAAAAGATAATGTTTGTATAGTTGATACTCCAGGACTTGATGATGTTATTATCCAAAGAGAGCTTTTAACAAAAGATTATATAAGCAAAGCTGACTTTTTAATCCACCTTATGAATGCTTCTCAAAGTCTTAGTCAAAAAGATTGTGATTTTATTATAGAATGTTTGCTAACTTCAAGAGTAAGTAAGCTTTTGATTGTGCTTACTAAAGCTGATTTACTTAGTCAAAAGGACTTGCAAGAAGTAATTAGCTATACTAAAAATAAACTCAAAGAAAATTTAGCACAAAAGCAGCTTGACCAAGAATTATTAGATAATGTAGATTTTGTGTGTATTTCTTCAAAACTAGCTAATGATTTTTATCAAAAAAAAGGTGGAAATTTAGAACAAAGTAATATTTTAACACTAGAAGAACTTATAGTTAAAAGCTTATATGATAAAAACAAAATTGCTCTAAGTGCTTATAAAAAAGAATTATTATTACATTTAGAAAAAATAGAAGAAAAAATTAAATTTTCTAATAAAATGCTAAATTATGAAAGCTTTGAACTTGATAAGCAAAATCAAACTATTATCAATGATTTTAAAGCAAAAAAAGAAAAATTAATGCAAGTAAAAGCAGAGCTAAGTGCTATTTTTAGCACAAAAGATGAAAATACTCAAGAAATTTTAACGCTTTTGTATTTACTAGCTAAGAAATTAAAAGAAAAACTTATAGATGAGCTAAAATATAATCAAAATAATAAAATTAAAAACAACACTCAAAGACTAAATACTATCATCGATACGACTTTAAAAGATGGAATTTTTGATCTTTTAAGAGAATTAAAACAGCAAAGTGAGTATAAAATTAATGAGCTTAAAAACACTCTAAGTGTGAAATATGATTTTTTAAAAGCTATTTTAGAGCAAAATTGTGATGATTTTAAAAGCAAGGTTGAAGCAAAAATAGAAAGCATTTTCACTAATGATCTTTTTATAACATTAAAAGCGGAACTTTTAAAAAATTTAGAGTTTGCTCAAGATATTTATAAACTAGAAAGTTCTTTAGAAAATCAAATTTTGAAAAAATTACAAACATTTAATATAGAAAAAATCGCCCTAGATTTAAAAAATAATCAAGAATTTTTTACTAATTTAGAGCTTAGTTTAAATTTATACGAAAAAGAACAAGAAGAGCAAATCAAAGATTTAAAAGACTTGATTTTACAAATAGAACAAAATGAACAAAACTCCAAAGAGCTTTTAGAAAAAAATAATGCAAAATTACAAAGTTTAAAGACTTTAAAAACGGAGCTTTTAAATGCAAAATGATTTGATTAATGATTTTTTAAAAGCTTATGAAGATGCTTATTGTAAAAGTTTTGATGATAGTTTTGAAGGAAAAATTTTAGCGATTAAAAATGCATTTTTAGAGCCAAGTTTGCATTTAAATGATGTCTTTTTAAAAGATCTTGAGATGATTATAGCTAGCTATAAAAGAGCTATTAATGTGGCCATTATAGGGCAATTTTCTAGCGGTAAATCCACGCTTTTAAATTTGATTTTACAAAAAGAATGCTTGCCAACAGGTGTGGTGCCAGTGACTTTTAAGCCTACTTTTTTACGTTATGCTAAGGAGTATTTTTTAAGAGTTGAATATGAAGATGGTAGTGATGAGATTGTAGATATAGACGAGCTTTCTAAATTTAGCGATCAAAGAAATAAGCTAAAGGAAACTAAAAGTTTGCACCTTTTTGCGCCTATTGAGCTTTTAAAGAATATCGCGCTTATAGATACCCCAGGTTTAAATGCAAACACCACCGACACGCTAACTACTTTTAAAGAGCTTTCTTTTATGCATAGTGCTATTTGGCTTAGTTTGATTGATAATGCAGGTAAAAAAAGTGAAGAAGATGCTATAAAAGCAAATACTAAGCTTTTAGAGCGTGGTGGGATTTGCGTGCTAAATCAAAAAGACAAGTTAAGCCAAGATGAGTTAGAAAATGTTTTAAATTATGCGCATTTAGTTTTTGATAAGTATTTTGAAAAAATCATCGCAATTTCATGCAAAGAAGCAAAATTTGATTTGCAAAAGTCAAATTTACCTTTGCTTTATGAGTATTTAAAAGAACTTGATTATGAGCGTATTAAAAAAGATTTTATTAAAGAAAAACTTAGTAATCTATGCGAACTTTTGTCAAATCAATATGATTTATTTCAAAATGCACTAGAGCAATTAGAACTTAAATTTAATACTATTTTGCAAACTTTCAAAGTAAGCAAGCTAGAGCAAAAAATCAAAATTTTAAATCATAATTGTTTGGATAAATTAAAACTTGTTGGAGAAAAAATCGCTCAAGAAATCTTAAAATTTATCAAAGAAAAAGATAGTAGTTATTATAAAGAAGCTAAGGGCTTATTTAAGAAAAATCTTTATGAAAAAGTTGCTTATAAAGCACCATATCTTTCAAGTGATGATGCGTTTTTGGCTATGTTTTATAACTCTGAGGCAATGAATAAAGAATTTAAAAGATTAAAAAATGAAATTGCTTTAGAATTTAGTCAAATCAAAGATGATTTTTCCTTATTTTTTACTCATTTAGAAGATCAAATTTTACTTTTTAAAGCTCAATTTTCAAATTTACAAAAAGAAAATGCCTTAGAAAGTGAAAAAGAATTTGCTAGTTTTAGAAGCTTTGCTAGTGCTAGTGAGGAGTTTTTTTTAAAAGATTTTAAGCAATTATTATTTAAAAGCCAACTTGAACTTGATTTATTTTTAGAAAAGCTTAATCTAAAAGCTTTGGCAAATTATGAAAGTGCTACTAAACTTACTTTGGGATTTTTTAGCACTAAAATGAATGCGAGTAAAGAATTTTACGAGCTTGATAGCACCGAGTTTAGCTTGTATCATCCAAAAGCAAGTGAAGTGCATCAAAGGGTGTTAACCGAGCTTAATGTATATGAATTTGAAGATTTACTTTTAAATAAGCCCGTAGTTTTAAAAATTTACAAAAATTATATGCAAAGCTTTGTTGATTTTATTGAAGCTAAAAGACAGATTGTTCTGAATTTAAAAAATGAATTTGAGGCTAAAAAATCAATGATTTCTAGCATCAAATCCCAAATTTCTAAGCTTTAAAAATTTTTTCTAAGTGCGCTTTGTAGTTTGTGAAATACTCTTGTACTTGAGGATTTTTGATTACATCATTGGCTATGAAAGTAGGTAAGGCACTCATACCTAAGAACTCATGTGCTTTGTGAAAGTGTAAATACACTCCATCAACCCCAGCTCCATTAAAAAATTCATTTTTATCATCAAAGGCTTGTATTGGAGCATTCCAAGTTAGCGAAAGCATGTATTTTTTATTTTTTAAAAGCCCGCCTGTGCCATAATTTTTAGTAGGTTCATTATGACTTCTACCATCGTTTTTATAAAACACTCCATGTCCTGCTGTGAAAACATCATCAATGTATTTTTTCACTATCCAAGGTTCTCCCATCCACCAACCAGGCATTTGCCAAATCAAAACATCAGCGTTTAGAATTTTTTCTACCTCATCGTTTGTGTTATAACCTTGATCTATATGTGTTTGCTGGATTTGCAAACCAAGATCTTTTAAGGTTTTAAGTGCAAGCTCATGCAAGCTCGTGTTTAATCTTCCTTTAGAGTGTCCAAAGTCTTTTGCACCGTTTAATAATAATACTTTTTGCATATTCTATCCTTTTGCATTTTTTTGAAATTATAATTTAACTATAATTTTATTTCAATACTGAAATTTATGTAAGATACTATACTATAAGAAAGTGTAAAACAAATATGTTACTTTTTATGATTGATTTTTTAAAAATAATACAAAAATTGTATTATTTTTTTTATTTAAGACTATATTAAAAAAGCAAGGAATAGAATGAATATAAGTTGATATTGTCAACAAAAAGGAGGAAAATATGCAAGATAATGTCATCGATCGTAGAAATTTTTTTAAATTAAGTCTTTTGGGTGGTGGTGTGGTTGCTGCTAGCGCTATGAGTGGTGGAGCTATATTGCATGCTGCAGAATTAACTCATGCGCACAAGAAAACACAAGGAGGTTCAAATAAAATAAGAGGAAAAATGTTTTTTCAAGTGCAGACTGATTTTGATAATCTAAGTGCAGCATGTGAGAGAATTTATCCAAAAGATGAGCAAGGTGATGGTGCTATAGGCTTAGGCGTGCCTTATTTTATTGATAATCAATTAGCTTCAGCTTATGGTTATAATGATAGAGAATACCTACAAGGGCCATTTATAGAAGGAATTGCTGAGCAAGGTTATCAAACTCCAATGAAACGCAATGAGATTTTCTTAGAGGGTGTTAAAGCTTTGGAAATAATATCTCAAAAGCGTTATAAAAAAACTTTTTCATCTTTAAAAGGAGTTGAGCAAGATAAAATTTTAGTTGATTTAGAAAAAAATAAAATCGATTTCATAGGATTTAAATCTTCTGAATTTTTTACTCTTTTAAGGGATATGACAATAGCTGGAGTTTTATCTGATCCAATTTATGGTGGTAATGATAATAAAAATGGTTGGAGAATGATGCAATATCCTGGTGCTCAAATGAGTTATATTGACAAGATCACAAGTGATGAGTTTTTTGACATAGAGCCTATGAGCTTAGCTGACATGGAAGGATAAATTATGGCAGAAGTATTAAAAAAAGTAGATGTGGTAACAGTAGGAGCTGGTTGGACAGGTGGTATAGTTGCAGCAGAACTTACCAAGGCTGGATTGACTGTCTTGAGCTTAGAGCGTGGCATGATGCAAACTACGGAAAATTTTGCAATGATTCACGATGAGTGGAGATATGGTATTAACTATGGTTTAATGCAAGATTGCTCAAAAGATACAGTAACTTTTCGCCATAATGTTAATGGTTTAGCCTTGCCATATAGAAAAATGGGATCTTTTTTACTTGGAAGTAATGTTGGCGGTGCAGGGGTGCATTGGAATGGTTGGACCTTTAGATTTTTACCTTATGATTTTGAGATTAAAACAAAAAGTTTTGAAAGATATGGTAATAAATTAGGTAATGATTATACCTTACAAGATTGGGGTTTAACCTATAAAGATATGGAACCTTATTATGATAAGTTTGAAAAAACCTGTGGAATTTGTGGAGAAGAAAACCCACTTGCTGAAAAAATGGGTTTGTTTAGAGCAAGTCCTTATCCGCAAGAACCTTTAGAAAACACTAAAATGCTTAAACGCTTCGAAAAAGCTGCAAGAGAAATGAAATTACATCCATTTAGATTACCTGCGGCTAATTCAAAAGGCGGTTATACTAATCCAGATGGTCAAGATCTAGCCCCATGTCAATATTGTGCTTATTGCGAGCGTTTTGGTTGTGAGTATGGTGCTAAGGCTAGTCCTATTAATACTGTCATACCTAAAGCTATGAGCACAGGAAAATATACTATAAGAACTCATAGTAATGTTATAGAAATACTAAAAAAAGATGGCAAAGCTACAGGAGTTAGGTTTGTAGATACAAGGACTATGAAAGAATATATTCAGCCAGCAGATATTGTAGTACTTACAAGCTATATGTTTAATAATGCCAAGCTTTTAATGGTAAGTGATATAGGTGAGCAATATGATCCAAATACAGGCAAAGGAACTTTAGGTAAAAACTATTGTTATCAAATCAATATGGGAACAACAGCGTTTTTTGATGAGCAATTTAATACATATATGGGTTCAGGTGCTTTAGGTACAACTTGCGATGATTATAATGGGGATAATTTTGACCACTCGAAAGAGAAGTTTTTGCACGGAGCTATGATTTATAGTGTGCAACTTGGAAATCGCCCTATCCAATCAGCTCCGCTGCCAAAAGGAACTCCAAGTTGGGGAGCTGAATTTAAAAAAGCTTTAAATTATAATTTTACAAGAGCTATTACAGTAGGAGGACAAGGCGCATCTTTACCACACAAAAGCAATTATTTGAGTTTGGATCCAACCTATAAAGATGCTTTTGGAATGCCACTTGTAAGACTTACTTATAATTTTACAGATCAAGATCGTGCTTTGCATAAATTTATAACAGATAAAACAGCTGAAGTAGCTAAAAAAATGCAAGGAGTGAGATCGATTAAAAAAGGAGCATACTTGAAAGATTATAGTATAGTGCCTTATCAATCTACACATAATACGGGTGGAACTACTATGGGTGCTGATCCTCAAACAAGTGTTGTTAATACTTATTTGCAACATTGGGATATGGATAATCTTTTTGTTGTGGGTGCGGGAAATTTTCAGCACAATAGCGGATATAATCCTACTGATACAGTTGGAGCTTTGGCTTATCGTTGTGCAGAGGGTATTTTAAAATATCATAAAAATGATAGACAATTAGTATAGATATACGTGAAGCATTTTGCTTCACGTATTATTTTTCGCTACTATCTTTTTCTTTTTTCTTTTTCCATAGATGAAGTGCAGCCCCGCATGCCCCACCAACAATAGCAGCAATGATAAGATTTGTGATGAAATCCATCGAAATCCTTTTTAATGTGTATTCATTTTGATAAAAAATGATTTTGGATTATAATATAAAAAAGCATAATACTATATTAAAGGAAAGTATATGGAAGAAAAGTGCGATTTTACAGAATGCGGGTTTAACTATACCTTATCTTTGATTTCAGGCAAATATAAGATGAGTGTTTTGTACTGTTTATTTCGTTATGAAGTTGTAAGATATAATGAGCTTAAAAGATATCTTGGGAGTATTTCTTTTAAGACCTTAACGCATACTTTAAGAGAGCTTGAAAATGATGATTTAATCACGCGTAAAGAATACCCACAAATCCCTCCAAAAGTAGAATACCGCCTTGCTAAAAAAGGTCAAAGTTTAATTCCTATTTTACAGGCAATGTGTGATTGGGGTGAGGTAAACCAAAAGGAAGAAAAATGATAGAATTATTAGATGGTATAAAATTAGAAAAATACATGGGTACATGGCTAGAAATGGCTAGAAAGCCTGCTTTTTTTCAAAAAACTTGTAAAAGCGCTAAGGCAGAATATGAGCTAGAGTATGAAGGCTCTACGCCTATAATTAAAGTCAAAAATATATGCACAAAAGAAAATGGAGAAATCTCTCAAGCAAATGGCAAAGCTAGGGTAAAATCTCCAAGATCTTTGGCGGTTAAGTTTAGTATTTTTATGAATATTTTTAACAAACCAAATTATGAGATTATTTACATTGATACAAATTATCAAGTTTCTATCGTAGGTAGTCCTGATAAAAAATATTTATGGATTTTATCAAGAGAGATTTTAGTAAAAGAGCAAATAAACTCTTTGCTTGAAATAGCCAAGCAAAGAGGTTTTGATACTAGCGATGTGATTTTTGATGAGTATTAATTTTCTGCACTCATATCGATTACATAGCGGAATTTGGCTTTTCCTGAAGTGAGATTTTCATAAGCTTTATCAATCTCACTTGGCTTGATGAGTTCAATTTCAGGATAAATTCCATGTTCTAAAGAAAAATCAAGCATTTCTTGAGTTTCTTTAATGCCCCCAATAAGCGAGCCATATACTTTTTTACCTGCTTTATGTACAAAGTGAATGATGTTAATGCTAGGACTTACTTCATGTGGAGGTAATCCTACGATAGCCATTTCACCACCAAATTTTAACAAATCCATATAAGCTAGCGGATCATAAGGGGTTGGTATGGTAGAGATGATGAGGTCAAATCTTTCTTTTACCACGCTTTTGTCTGTACTAGTATAAAAATTACTCACACCCATAGCTAGAGCTTGCGCTTTTTTGTTTTCATTTCTTGCAAAAACACTTACTTTTGCCCCCATTTTTACAGCATATTTAACTGCCATCATACCAAGTCCACCAAATCCTGCTATGGCTACGCTTGAGCCTTCTTTGATGTTTGAAAATTTAAGCGGTGAGTAGGTAGTAATACCTGCACAAAGTAAAGGTGCTACTTTGTCAAGTGGAGCATTTTTTGGTACATTGATAGCAAATTTTTCACTTACTACGATGTTGTTTGAGTAGCCTCCATAGGTGTTTTCATTATCATGAAATACATCTTTGCAGTTATAAGTGTAGATGGTTTTACCATTTTCACAAAATTGCTCTTGAGATTTTTTGCATGCTTCGCACTCTCCGCATGAGTTTACCATGCACCCAACCCCAGCAAAATCACCTACTTTAAATTTACTCACATTTTCCCCCACCGCGATAACTTCTCCTGCTATCTCATGGCCAGGTACGCAAGGGTAGGTTGCTTCGCCCCATTCGCTTCTTGCGGTGTGTATGTCACTATGACAAATTCCTGCGTATTTGATAGCGATTAGAATATCGTTTTTGCCTACTTTATGGCGTGTAAATTCAAAAGGGGTGAATTTAGAATCCTTGCTAAGCATAGCATAACCTTTGCTTTTAACACGACCATTTTCTAAAAAGATTTTTGAGTCCATTTTCTCTCCTTTGTGGTTTTTGAAATTATATTAAAGCTAGGTTTTTATTGCAATAAGGAAAATAAAGTAAGATACTATACTCAAGGTGCGTTTATAAGATAGAATAGCTTATATAATTTTGTTTTTACTACTTTTATATATGTAGATATAAAAGTAGTAATATAAATTTTCATATTTTTAGTATTATTTAATGTTCGCTAGCTAATTCTTGAGTTAAAATCTCAGCTTGAGCTAAAACTCCATCAATTGCGAGTTGTTGCATATCAGGTGGATAGCCGTATTTTTTGAGTACCTTTTTTACGGCTACTCTTAATCTTGCTCTTACATTTTCTTTTATCATCCAATCTATACTCGCATTGTTTTTAATGATTTGTAGTATTTCGCTAACAAGTGCTAATAATTTTTCATTTCCTAAAATCTTTTCATACTCATCATTACAAGCAAGTGCTGAGTAAAAGGCGTATTCATAGTCTTTTAGTCCTAGTCTTTTAGCCTCATCATCCATACTTGCTATGTTTTTACTCATATTTATTAGCTCATCTAACGCCTCGCTTGATGAGATTAATTTGTTATTATATTTTTTGATAGTCTCATTTAGCATTTGCACTAATTTTTTAGTCCTTGTTAGGCTTAGCTTTTGCCTTGATTTTATCTCATCATTTAGTATCTTTTTTAGCATTTCAAAGGCTAAGTTTTTACGCTTCATATTTTTTACTTCTAGTAAAAACTCATCAGAAAGTATAGATATATCAGGTTTTTTTATCCCACTAGCATCAAAAATATCCACCACATTAGATGATATGATAGCCTTATCTACCACTTGTTTTATGATTGTTTGATTAATTGTATTTTTACTCTCATTTGCTCTAGTAAACTTTAAAAATCTAGCTTTTATTGTATACATAAAGGCAATTTTATCTTTTATACCTAAAGCTTTTTCATGCGGTATAGCTATCGTATAGGCTTTATCAAGCCTTGCAAACTCGCTCATAAACCTATCTTTACCATTTTCATTTGATAGTATATACTCTTCTACATCAAGGGTATAATCAAGCCTAGCCCCCGTATCAAGCTCAAAGTATCTTTCATAGTCATTTGGTAGCATTTGCTCTACAATCTCTAGCTTTTCTATCATCACCTTTACAGCGTCTTCTTGAGTGGTTGCTATATCGCCCTTGCCACCACTTTCACTATAAAACGATAAAGCCTTTTTCAAATCACTTGCAATCCCAAGATAATCCACCACAAGCCCACTAGGTTTATCCTTATAAACCCTATTTACCCTAGCTATAGCTTGCATTAGATTATGCCCTTTCATAGGCTTATCTATATAAAGAGTGTGAAGCGATGGCACATCAAATCCTGTTAGCCACATATCCACCACGATAACAAGCTTTAGCTCATCGTTTATATCTCTCATGCGATTTGCCAAAAACTGCTTTTGAGTCTTGCTTGTATGATGTTTGCTAAACTCCACTCCATCGCTAGAACTTGAAGTCATCACTACTTTTATAGCCCCACTATTTAGCTCATTGCTATGCCAGTTTGGTCTTATTTTTATGATTTCATCATATAGTTTTATAGCTACACTTCGGCTTATACTTACTATCATACCTTTTCCGCCGAGCTTACTAGACCTTGCTTCAAAGTGTTCTACTATGTCTTTGGCGATTTGTTTTAGTCTGCTTGTGCTACCTACTACTGCTTCTAGTTTAGTAGCTTTTGCTTTTTCGTTTTCTTGGTTTTCAAGTCTTTCATCTAGTTCATCTATGAGCCTTTTTCCTTCTTCGCTTAGCTCTATTTTAGCAAGTCTGCTTTCATAATATATACTCACAGTAGCACCATCTTCAACAGCTCTTGATATATCATATATATCTATGTAGTTTCCAAAAACTGCAGGGGTATTTATATCATGGCTTTCAATTGGCGTTCCTGTAAATCCTATATAAGTAGCATTTGGCAAAGCATCACGCAGATATTTTGCAAAACCATAAACTATCTTTTGCCCTAACACATCGCCACTTTTTGACTTTTCTTCTACTACTTTTGCATCAAAGCCATATTGGGTTCTGTGTGCTTCATCTGCAATCACGATGATATTATCTCTAAGAGATAAGCGCTCAAATACATTATCATTTTCTGGGCTAAATTTTTGAATAGTAGTAAATACCACTCCACCACTAGCTACCTTTAAAAGCTCTTTTAAATGCTCTTTATCGTTTGCTTGTTTTGGCTCTTGTCTTAAAAGGTTCGCGCAACTTGCAAAAGTGCCAAAAAGCTGGTCATCTAAGTCATTTCTATCCGTGATAACCAAAATCGTAGGATTATTTAAAGCCTTTATCACTTTAGCACTATAAAACACCATAGACAAAGATTTCCCACTACCTTGCGTATGCCATACCACGCCGCCTTTTTTATCTCCGTCTTTGCTACTTGCTGTGATTGTTCTACTAATAGCTTTATTTACTGCGTAGTATTGATGATAGGCTGCGATTTTTTTGGTAGTTTTTATACTCAAAATATCGTTTATGTCCTTTATTTGCTCTTTTTCAAAAACTATGAAATTACAAATGATATCTAGCAAGGTTTTTGGATTTAGCATACCATCTATTAGGGTTTTTATCTCTAAAGACTTGTTTGGAGTATAGTTTATCCCATCGCTACTTTTCCACGCCATAAACCTTGAAAAATCAGCCGAAATACTCCCAGCCCTAGCAAAATACCCATCGCTTATCACACAAAAAGCATTGTATGTAAAAATGCTTGGGATTGCTTGTTTATAAGTGTTTATTTGATTATAGGCTGAGTTTATCGTGGCGTTTTCATCGCTTGGGCTTTTTAGCTCAATTAAAACAAGTGGAATTCCATTTATGTATAGCACCACATCGGGGATTTTGGTTTCTTTAGCTTCTGTGATGCTTAGCTGGTTTGTTACTGTAAATTCATTGTTGCTTGCATTATCAAAATCAATTAGATTTATAATATCAGCTCTGCTTTCGCCGTCTTTTATAGTGCTTATATTTACCCCATTTACAAGCTTATAATGAAAGTTTTCATTACTATCTAAAAGACTAAGATGATTTTTGCTTTTTAGCTCTTTATAAATCTCATTAGCTTTTGATAAATCAAGCTGTGGATTTAGCCTACAAAGTGCATTTATAAGGCTAGTTTCTAGTAAGACTTCATTAGTGGCTCTTACTGGCTTTTCATAGCACCACCCATGCTCAAGTAGTGATGATATGACAAACTGCTCTAAATCAAACTCACTAGTCTTCGCCTTGCTCATTTTAACTCTCCTTTTTTATTAAATCTACTTTGTTGAAACTGTCAATAAGCTCTTTCATAAAATCAATATGATAATCTTCCAAATCATCTTTTGTGTATTTTTCACGAGCCATGAATGCATTTTGACAAATGCCTTTTTTTATTGATTCCGTATTTAATATAAATCTTTCTTGATTTTCATTCCTATCAGCAATACACCGTTCTAAATAAGTTAAAATTGACATATTTTTATATGCTGGTTTTTTTCTAGAATTTATCTGAGAGTTTTTTATCGTATTGTATCGTCTGCGTTTAAGTATAGCATTAACTGCTTCTACAATTATTTTGACAGGCATGAAATCTTCAATCTCCCAAGTATCCACATTTCCTTGTATCGATTCTCCATATCTTTTTAATTTTTTTATATCAAGCTTTATATTTGGATATCGATTACTTTTTGATATTTTGTCATATTGTGTTCTACCTTCACTATCATTATCAAAAATACATATAAAATATGGTTTAAAAGAAGTATCGCTACACTGATTATTAAAGTATTCTAAAAAACCTGCTATTTTACTTGCACCGCCAGAATGTATAATATTTGGCATAGGTAAATCTAAAATTTCAAGTAGCATCTGTAAATACTTCTTATCTTCTTCACCTTCAACTAAAATATTATAAGGCATAATATCCCAATTATCATTAGTTTCTATGCCTAAATGTTTTTTAATAGCAGATAACTTTTCAAATGTAGTGCCTATGCTAACTGGACTTGTATTAATTTCTTGAAATATCTTAGCTTTTTTATGTTTATAAGTTTTCTCATTTTTTCTCAATTCGAACAAATGAGTATTATTTAAATTATTAAAATCCACAAAGTATTGAGAATGTGTTGTCATAATAATAGATTGCTTTTTCTCTTTTGCAATATTTTTAAATATTTCCATAACCTTTTTTTGTAATTTTGGCTGCAAAAATGCCTCCGGCTCATCAATTGCCCATATTATATCTGTTGTAATTTTATCTGCAATATATTGCATTAAAGATAAAAGCACTATTCTTTGAGCACCACTCCCTTTATGATCCATTAGGTGGTCATTTCCATCATCTAAAGTAATAGATGTCATAGTTTTTACAACATCTCTTAATTTTTCAAATTCAGCAAATCTAATTTTTATTTCTCTGTCTTTTAAGGTGCTATCAAAATCTAGCATTTGCTTTAAATATGCGTTAATATCTTTTTCTATATCTTCTATAGCCTTCTTTGATTGCTCTATAAAATTTCTTAATGTCTTTAAAGGCTCACTTTGCTTTTTGCGTTTATTATCTAAGGCTAACAGAGCGTCATTTTCTAAAATAGTAGAAATCACACTGGGCATATTAACATTACTTGCTTCTATAAATAAAAGTTTAAAACTTTCTATAATATCTTTAGCAGCTTTCCAATCTATCACTTCTTTATTTAATACATATACAATCTTATCTCTGTGAAATTCAATTTTTAAAATATGTGTGGCATTATTTTTTGTAAAATAACCTATTAATTCTGTTTTTCTACCGCCACCGGAACCTTTTTGAATATGATATGGCCTATCTTCATTTTGATTATACTCTACGCCATTATTGTGATTAAAAAATAAATTTAAAGCTCTTAAAAAATTAGTTTTTCCAATATTGTTTTCACCACAAATTGTATTTATATTAGCATTATCTATATTTAAAGTAATATCTAATAAAGACCGAAAATATTTAACCTGAAATTTTACAAACCTGTATTTATCCATACATTCTCCTTTAGTTGTTTATTTTTCTTCCTCCGTTTAGAAGTTTTGGGATAAGTATATCACGCATATTTTCTAGGGTTTGGATTTGTTCTAAATTTTTAAATATTTTGTCAAAATACTCACTTGTTTTATCATTAAAATTTATCATCATTTCTTCATCTGGCATTAAAATATGAATATTTGAAAAATCCCTTGTATTTAAATTAGCCGTTGCTGTGCCACCACTTGCCATACTTTGCAAATAATCATACAAATGCTTCATATATAGATAAAGAAAATATCTATAATGCTCTTTTTTAGGAATGATAGAGTTTATTTGCTGATTTGTATGACTTTCAAAAGCATTCATAGATACAACGCCAACCGTAGCTATACAGCTGATACAAATACTCTTTTTTGGGATAAATTTATTTATTTGGGTTTGTGAACCTAACTCGGATAAATACTCATTTGTTTTAAACACAAAAATATTTCCGTGCATATCAGGAATTTTAATAAATGGAATATTTCCATTGTAATACTCATCAACCTTTTTTGAAGGAGTTTTTCCACAAATTATATTGCCAAAATCGCTCAATGGTTTTTCTTGCCAAGATGGGTTTGGGTTTTCTATGAAATAGTGTCTAAAAAGAGTTTGGGCGAGTTCTTCTAGGGTTTTGTTTTGCTCGTGTAGTAGCTCTATCTTATCATCAATACTACTTAAGATAGCAGCGATTTGCCTTTGCTCTTCTAATGGTGGTAGTGTAATTTCAAGAGATGCAATCGTGTTTAGATTTAAGTTTTGTTGTGCAGCACCAGTTGCTAAAATTTCCAAAGTTTCAAAATTGTGAAGTATTAAATAATATATAAAATTATAATCTGCTTTTTCATGATTAATTGTTAAATTACAACATGCTTGATTGGTAGTTAATGGTATTTTATTTATAGCAACCTTACCTGCAGTTGCACCATACATAGCGACAATAACAGAATTTGCTTCGATCCACTTAGCAGATGAATTTTCTAAACCCAGCTGAGAAATATATTTTTCAGTTTCATATATTCTACAATTTTTTACTTCTTTAGTATTCAACCAAGGAATAATACCATTATAATATAAAGCATTACTTGTTAATGGTGTCCCACCAGATGTTACCTTGCTACAAATATCCCCAAGCTTACATTTTTTCCACTCATTCATATCTTAATCCCTTGGAATTTATTTCCGTAAAAAATACACGAAATAAATTTAAGAATTTGAATTCGGAATTTCGTTTGTTTAAGCTTAATTTAAAAGATAATGACGAAAACACAACAGAAGAAAAAACGCTAAAAGATCGTATTTTCAAGCAATGAGCCGTATAAATTAAGCTAGTTTTAAGTGATTTTGACGAAAGCATAACACAAAACATCATTTAATCTTCTCTAAGTTTTCTAATATAGTTTCGCTTAGCTCTTGCTCGGTTTTGATTTGGGATTTTAGCTTGGTCAAAAGCTCGTTAAATCTAGTATCAAAATCAAACTCATCATCACTATTAGCTAGCCCCACATAACGTCCTGGTGTAAGCACATAAGAAAGCTCTCTTATCTCATCTATACTAGCACTTTTACAAAAGCCTTTTATGTCTTCATAATCGGTGCTGTTTTTCCAAGCTTTATAAGTGTTTGCGATTTGGTTTATATCGTCTTTGTTTAGGATTTTGTTGCGTCTATTTATCATAGTTCCTAAATCTCTTGCATCTATAAAAAGCGTCTTTTTAGCTGTGTTTGGTAGCTTTTGGCGTCTTATAAACCAAAGTGATGCAGGGATACCTGTGTTTAAAAATAGCTTTGCGGGTAGATTTACTATACAATCTATCAAATCATCTTCAATGAGTGCTTTTCTAATGGCTACTTCATTTGTGGTGTTGCTTGTAAGTGCGCCTTTAGCTAGGACGAATCCTGCTACACCGCCGTTTGGCGATAGATGATATAAAAAGTGTTGTATCCAAGCGTAGTTGGCGTTGCTTGCTGGTGGGACGCCGTATTTCCATCTGCCGTCTTGCTCTAGCTGTTCGCCACTTCAGTCTGAGTCATTAAATGGTGGGTTGGCTATGATAAAGTCAGCTTTTAGGTCTTTGTGAGCGTCGTTTAAAAATGAGCCTTCGTTGTTCCATATCACTTGTGAGCTTTCAATTTTTCTTATGGCTAGGTTCATTTTGGCGAGTTTGTAGGTGGTCTGGTTTGACTCTTGACCATAGATTGAGATGTCATCTAGTCTGCCTTGGCGAGATTTTACGAACTCTTCGCTTTGAACAAACATACCGCCACTTCCACAGCAAGGATCAAACACCCTGCCCTTGTAAGGCTCAAGCATAGCTACTAGAAGTTCTACGACGCATTTTGGGGTGTAGAATTGTCCGCCTTGCTTACCTTCTGCTAAGGCAAACTCACCTAAAAAATACTCAAATACATTCCCCAATACATCCGCACTCTTATCGGTATCAAAGGCGATGTTGCCTATCAAGTCTATGAGTTCGCCTAAGCATTTGCTATCTAGGTTGTCTTTGGCATAGACTTTTGGTAAAACTCCTTTTAAAGTGTCGTTGTGCTTTTCTAACTCATCCATCGCTTCATCTAGCATTTTGCCTATTTTGGGGTCTTTGGCGTTGTCTCTTAGGTAGGTGTAGCGGGATTTTTCAGGGACGAAGAAGATATTCTCAGCTAGGTATTCGTCTGCATCTTCTGGGTCGGCTCCTTGGGATTGCTCTTTGAGTAATTCTTCGTATTTTTGCATAAAGCTATCGCTAATGTAGCGTAAAAATATAAGTCCTAAAACTATGTGTTTATATTCTGCTGCATCGATGTTTTTGCGTAGTTTGTCGGCACTTTTCCATAATGCGTCTTCTAGTTTTACTTCTTTTTTCTTTGCCATTTTTTTCCTTGATTTTATCTTCAATCTTCAAAAATTTTTAATTAAGTATAACAAAAAAGCTTTATATTTGCCTATCTTTAAATAAATTTGTAAATAGTTTAAATTTTATTAAGTTATTTAATTTCTTGATTAGAATATTTTGTTTTTTATAAAATATTTTTTTGAGCTATTGTAAATATTAGTTACCAATATAAGTACTTTTAGAAAAAATTCAAAAAGCACTTGTTTAAGGCATTAAAACAATATCCACTAAATCATTTTCTTTTATATCATCATGTGCTATCATAAGTGCAGCTTTGTGGTTAAGGTTGTTGATGATAGCACTTGAACCTTGTTTTTTGCCTTTTAAATTGGCATAAATTTTTCCATCTTTAAATTCTACATTACAAGCCACAAATTCTAAATGCAAACTTTTTTTCTTATAGTCAGTATTTGCAAATGCTTTAAATACATAGTCTTTTTTTTGTAAAAGCCAAGCATTTAAAAGTTCTCTTACATATAAATTAAACATCACCATAGCCGAGTATGGAAAACCCGGTAGGGCAAAGATGAATTTATCTTCAAATTTGGCTATTTTGATGTGTTTGCCAGGCTTTACATCGACTTTGTCTAAGATGATTTCATACTCTTTAACGGCTTGCTTTAAAAAGTCAAAATCCCCCATGGAAACCCCACCGGTGGTAACTAAAATATCACACGCATTAAGTGCTTGTTTTAAAACACTTGGGGTTTTTTGCATATCATCTTTTAAAAGTGGGAAAATTCTAGCTTTAGCACCAAGTTTTTTTGCCATATTAGCTATGGCTATATGGTTTGATGAGCGAATTTGTGCAGGGTGTTCTAAGCTTTCGCCTAAGTCTTTGATCTCACTTCCGCTACTTAGCACGCCTATGATAGGTTTAGCAAATACACTAATGTGAAAATATCCAAGCTCAGCTAAAAGTGCTATCTCGCTATAACCTAGTTTTGTGCCTTTAGTGAGTAAAATTTCGCCCTTGGTGTAGCTCTCACCCACCTTTCTCACAGCAAAGCCTTGTGGAACTTTTTCTTTTATATAGACTACACTGTTTTTAACTTCAACTTTTTCCACAGGTACTAAGGTATCACAACCCTCACTCATTAAAGAGCCTGTAAAGGTTTTAACACATTCTTTATTTTGTATTTTAAAGCTTGGGAAAATTCCAGCAGGTACTTCGCCTATGATAGACAAAGCCTCGTCTTGCTCGCTAAATTTAATTGCATAGCCATCCATAGAGGCTGTGGGAAATTGAGGGTTGTTAGTAGAAGCTTTGATATCTATGGCTAAAATTCTATCTAAGCACTGTGTTAAAGCGATGTTTTCTATCTTTTCATATGTTTGTATGTGTGAATGAAGTATGTCTAAACTTTGGCTATAAGAAGTTAGCATTTTAGTCCTTAGTGCTTAAAATTCCTGCTCCTTGAAGTTTCAAAGAGCGTTCTTTGGCATAAATTTTTTCGCCATTAATGATATCATATTTCCATATAGGCGCACTTGCTTTAAAATCTTCTACAAAATCATTAATTAACTTAAGTCCTAATTTTCTTTGCTTGCTTAAAACCCCAGCAAAATAAGAACTCTCATGCACCTTAACTTCACCGATAGAATGAGCAAACATCAAGCTTACATTTTCATTTGCAAGTTTTTGGCACCATTTTTCAAACCAAGTTTTTAATAAAGGCTCATATATATCAAAACTCAAAGCTTCAATCTCATCTTCAGCCCTCACTATACCGCAAAATGTGATCAAAGCTCCGCAGTTTTTATCTTTAGCATATTCATACCATCTAGCATAAATGCTAGGAATTTCTAAGGCTCCTTGATGTAATTCAAACATAACTCATCCTCCACAAACCGGTGGTAATAAACAAATTTTATCCCCATCTTTTAAGGTAGTTTCATCATCAAAAACCATTTCATCATTTAAAGCAACTGCACAAAGTTCAAGCCATTCTTTTAAGCTTTCATCTTGCTCTAAAATTGCTTTTAATTCTTTAAGATTGCTTACATTTAGTTCTAAGCTTTCTTTGTTAATTGGCCCTAGAAATTCAACTTTTACCATTTTTTACCTTTATTCTTTTATTTCTAAAATTCCCATCATTCCAAGATCTTCATGCTCTAAAATATGGCAGTGAAACATTCTAATACCGGTAAATTTTTGACTCATTCTAAGTCTTAATTCTTCTCCAGGTCTTACATTAATCGTATCTTGCAATGCTCTGAATTTTGCTTTTGTTATTTTATCCTTAAATTTAGAAGATATGAGTTCAAATTGTGTTCCATGTATATGGAAAGGATGATCCATATGCGATTTGTTTTTTATTACCCATTCTTCTATTTCATTTAATTTTGAGGTTAAATCCGTTCTATTCATATCAAATGTTTTACCATTGATTAAAAACATAGAGACAAGGCTTTTTTTGATTTCTTCTTCACTTTTTTTACTAATACCATGCATTTGCATATGATCTTCGCTCATAATCACTTCTTTAAAGCTTGTGGCTTCTTTTAAAGGTGGAAATTCGCGTAATTTTTCAGGTATGTTTTCTATAGTTTTTTCTACTTTAAGATCAGCTAGCATAAGAGTGTAAGGTTCTTCTTTAACAAGCATTTTATCGCGGTCATAATAAATGCTTTCAAGTTTAAAATCACCCTTACTTGCTTTGATTAGTACTTCTACTCTTGAAGCAGGACTTAAAAATAACTCATCTAATTCAATACCTTTTTCTATAAGCCCTCCATCGGTCCCTACTAAAATAAATTTAGCGCCTTTAATGCGTAAATTTAAATATCTTGCCGCACAAAAATTATAAATACGAATTCTTTGAGCTTTGTCAAGTGTTATTTTTGGCTTTAATTGTCCATTGATAAGAACTAAATTTCCTTCTCTACCATTTAGCCAATCAAATAAATTATTATCAGGAATTTGTGCATTTTCATCTAAACGTAAATCGCTAATTACCCAATCTTGTTCTTGTAAATGCGACAATGCATCTTTTTTAGCTTTAACTACAAATACCCCTGCTAAACCTTTATAAACTTGCTTTGCTGTGGTATAGTGTGGGTGTGGATGATACCAGTAGGTTCCTGCTGAATTTTCTCCAAGTTTAAAGCGATAAATTTTTTCTCTACTAGGCATGATAGGATCATGTGGATTACCATCTTGTTCAGGTGGTATATCAAGTCCATGCCAGTGGATAGTAGTTGGTTCTTTTAAACTATTTTTTACCAAAATTTCTACAGTGTCACCTTCATAAACTTCTATTTTAGGTCCAGGTATAGAGCCATTGTAAGTAAAGCATTTTGTTTTTTTACCTTTAACAAGTTCTATTTGACTTTCTTTGATTTCTATACTTGATCTAAAGAAATTTTTCTTTGTGCTTGTGTTTTTTAGAAGTTTTAAATTTGCTAATGTTTGTCCGTTAGGAAAGTCTTTTTCATCGAGTAATTTAATGTTTGGATTTTCTAGTTTGATAAAAGAAGTATCGATTTCTTTTGTATCTTTTTGTGTATGTTTTGAGTGCATATTATGATGAGAATGATCCCCCATTGCATAAGCACTACTAATACTTGCTAAACCTAAAGCATTAAATTTTAAAAATAACCTTCTATCCATTAAATTTTTACTCCTAAATTAATTTTGATTTGGATTTTGATTATAGCTATTATTTGATTAATGATTGTAAATTATAAAAACAAGATATAATTTTAATATGATTTGTTATACAAGTGGTTTTAAATCAAAAATTAAGGATAAATAATGCTAATTAAAAATCATTTAGATAAAGACTTTCAAACCCCTGCTTATATTTTAGAAGAAGATAAACTTAGAAAAAATTGTGAACTTTTGACTAAAGTGAGCGAGCAAAGTGGAGCAAAAGTTTTACTTGCTCTAAAGGGTTTTGCTTTTTCAGGTGCTATGGATATAGTGGGTGAGTATTTATCAGGTTGTACTTGCAGTGGGCTTTGGGAAGCTAAATTTGCAAAAGAATATATGGATAAAGAAATTCATACTTTTTCACCTGCTTTTAAAGAGGATGAAATAGATGAAATCATAGATCTTTCACACCATATAGTATTTAACTCTTTTAATCAGTTTAAAAAATTTAAAGACAAAGCAAGTAAAAAGTCTCTTGGTTTGCGCTGTAATCCAGAGCTTTCAGTGGCTCCAAAAGAACTTTATAATCCTTGTGGTAGATTTTCAAGACTAGGAATTCGTGCGATTGATTTTGAAAATGAAGATTTAAGTGCTTTAAGTGGGCTTCATTTTCATGCTTTGTGTGAAGAAAGTGCGCATTCTTTAGAGCTTGTGTTAAATGCTTTTGAGGCTAAATTTTCAAAATTTATTAAAAATATGAAATGGATTAATTTTGGCGGGGGTCATCACATTACAAAAGAAGGTTATGACACGCAAAAACTAATTGATCTTTGTAAAAAATTTAGCGATAAATATGGAGTGCAAGTATATCTTGAGCCAGGTGAGGCTGTGGGTTGGCAGTGTGGGACTTTAGTTGCAAGTGTGATAGATATAGTAGAAAATGAGAAAAAAATAGCTATTTTAGATACTTCAAGTGAAGCTCATATGCCAGATACTATCATCATGCCTTATACAAGTGAGGTTTTAAATGCTAGAATTTTATCAAGCCGTGATGGGGAAAAATATAGCGAGTTAAAAGAAAATGAATTTGCTTATTTACTTGGTGGTAATACTTGCTTAGCAGGGGATATCATGGGTGAGTATGCTTTTAATCAAGAGTTAAAAATAGGGCAAAAAATAGTATTTTTAGATCAAATTCATTATTCTATAGTTAAAAACACCACTTTTAATGGAGTAAGACTTCCAAATTTAATGTTCTTAGATAAGAATGAAAATTTATCTATGGTAAGAGAATTTGGTTATGAAAATTATTCAAAAAGAAACTAAAAATTGAGTTTTTTTGTAGTTTTTTGCAAATTTATGTTTTTTAAATAAAACTTTTTTTAAAATAAAAATGGAAACTGAAAATTAACAAAACTACAACGCTAAGCTTTGGCTAGTGTGTAATGTTTAGGAGTAATTTATGCATAGGGTTATACTAGCTCTTTTAGCCTGTTTTAACTTTCTATTTGCTCAAGAAAATTTTGAAGTTAAAAATACTCAAATTTGGGATGTGCAAAGAGTGATGAATATAGAAAGTTATCAAAATTTTGGTGCTTTGTGGACTAAACTACAAGGTGAGTATATTGCAAGTGTTGTTTTGATTATACTTATAGTGGTAATTTCAGCTTTTGCATTGCATTATATGGTCATAGGTCCAAAGAAATTTTCTCATGATGGTAAGAAAATTTATGCCTTTTCGGTATTTGAAAGATTGTTTCATTTTGTAGCAGCAATTTCTTGGATTATCCTTGTGCCAACCGGTCTTATTATGATTTTTGGATCATATTTTGGTGGTGGATTTTTTGTAAGAATGTGTAAAAACTTACATGGCATTGCTACTATTTTATTTATCATTTCTATCATTCCTATGCTTTTATGTTGGATTAAAAGAATGCTTCCTGCAAGTTATGATTTAAGATGGATGATGATGGTTGGTGGATATTTAAGTAAAGAGAAAAAACCTGTGCCTGCTGGCAAGTTTAATTTTGGTCAAAAATCTTGGTATTATATAGCTGTTTTTGGTGGATTTTTGATGATAATCACCGGTGCGTTTATGTTTTTCCTTGATTTTAATTCTACTTCTTTACAATCTATTTTTGGAATTTCTCATATAGATATTTTAAGAGCTTCAGCTATCATCCATAATATTTTGGGTATTTTATGTGCGGTATTTTTTGCTATTCATATTTATATGGCTGTATTTGCTATTAAAGGAAGTATCCATTCTATGATTAGTGGTTATAAAGAAGAAGAGGAAGTTTATATTTTGCACTCTTATTGGTATAAAGAATTAAGCGATAAAAAACAAATCAATCCATCATTTACTTACGATTCTAAAACAAAATTTTAAAATCTCACTTGATTTTTTTAAATTTTCCTTGTTATAATCAAATAAAAATAACAAGGAAAATTAATGATACAAGATATTGATCTTTCGCGCAAATATTTTTATGAATTTTTTTCAAAAGCTTTTAATTTTATCGATGAAAAAGAGTTTAAAATTTGGCATGAACAAGTTTTAGTTTTAGCTCAAAGTCCTTTAGATGATAGTTTAAAGTCTGATTTTGAAAAACTTAGCGCATGCGATTTTGCAAGTTTTAAAGAAGAACAAAATGCGGTGTTTTTTGATTTTTCTTACGTGAATGTGCCTATTAGCGCTTCTTTTTATGATGAGGGCAGAGATGATGGCAAAATGAAACTTCAAGCTTGTGAAATCATTAGAAAAACCAAATTTAGAAAAAAAGAAGATTGCAGACAAAGTGAAGATGAATTTGGCTTTTTGTTTGCTTTTATGGCAAGTATTATTGAGCATGATTTAAAAGTTGCACAGCAATTATTTCGCTTTGTGATAAATCCTGTGATAGATGAGTTTGTAGAGAAATTACAAATCCATAAAAACTCAAATTTTTACATTGCTATTGCTAATATTATGAAAGTCTTTTTTACAAACGAAAGGGCTTATTTAGAAGTACAAGCGCCTGTAAAAAAAGAAGGTAAAAGTATAGCAGATGAGGCTTTACAAAGACTTCCTTATGAACCAAGACTTCCTACTAAATTTAGTAAAACAAATATAGAAGAACTTAGCAAATTATAAAAATAAATATGTATTTTGTTACCAAAATACATATTATCAAAATCATCTTTTTATGAAAATAGAAATTAAATAAAATCTTAAGTGAAAATATGCAAAAGTTATAATGTTTAAGTGTGTAAATACTTTAAAATTAAGTATTTATAGTTATTCTTTACTTTTATTTCAAAGGAGAGAACATGGAGGCCAATCAAAGAAGGGATTTTTTAAAAAAATCTTTGAAAATTGGTGCTTTAGGGGTAGTAGCTGGAGCGAGCGTTAATGCTTTAGCTAAAGATGATTACCAAGAGCAAAATACCGTAGTTTTAGGAAAAAGTACTAAAAAAGAAGTGCTTTATAAAAAAACTATGCATTGGGAAAAATACTACAAAATAGCTTACTAATTAAGAAAGGAAGAAGATGGCATTAGCAAGAAGAAATTTTCTTAAGCTTGCTGGTATTGCTGGTCTTGGAAGTGCGGCTTTTGGTAGTGAAAACAAAGCTATTAGAGCTGCAAGTGAACAAGAAGTAGCAAATCCTTATCCAGATTCTAAGATTGTTAGAACAATCTGTAGTATCTGTAGTGCAGGCTGTGGAATTAAAGCAGAAGTACAAGATGGAGTTTGGGTGCGTCAAGAAAACGCTATAGAACATCCTATTTCTCAAGGATCACACTGCTGTAAAGGGATAGATCAAATCGATCTTACTAAATCAAAACAGCGTATTAAATATCCTATGAAAAAAGAAAACGGTAAATGGGTGCGTTTAACTTGGGAGCAAGCTATCAATGAAATTGGTGATAAAATGCTTGAAATCCGTAAAGAAAATGGACCTGATAGCGTTATGTTTTTAGGTTCGGCTAAATTTAATAACCAACAAGCTTATTATTTTAGAAAATTTGCAGCATTTTGGGGTACTAACAATATAGACCACGTTGCTAGAATTTGACACAGCGCAACAGTCGCCGGTGTGGCGAATACATGGGGTTATGGCGCTATGACAAATCATTTTGGTGATGTAACTAAACACTCAAAAATGATGATTATTTTTGGTGCAAATACTGCTGTGGCTAATCCTATTGGATTTAAACATTTATTACAAGCAAAAGATCGTAATAATGCTAAATTGGTAGTTGTAGATCCTGTATTTACAAAGACTGCAGTACATGCTGATGAATACGTAAGAATTCGTCCAGGTACAGATATAGCTTTAGTTTATGGTATGCTTCATTTAATCTTCAAAAATGGTTGGGAAGATAAAGAATTAATCAAAACTAGAACTTATGGGGTTGAAGAAATAAAAGCAGAAGCTGCTAAATGGACTCCTGAAGTTGTAGAAGATGTAACAGGTGTTCCGGCTGCTCAACTTGAAAAAATCACAAGAATGCTAGCTACAATCAAACCTGCTACGCTATTTTGGGCTTTAGGTATTACTCAACACTCAGTAGGTAGCTCTAACACAAGAATTCTAGCTATCTTGCAACTTGTTCTTGGTAATATAGGTAAACCAGGCGCAGGAACAAACATCATCAGAGGACATGATAATGTTCAAGGTGCTACTGATATGGGTTGTTTGGCAGATACTTTACCAGCTTATTATGGACTTGATGATAATGCTTGGAATCACTTCTCTAATGTATGGAATGTCGAAAGAGAGTATTTAAATTCAAGATTTTATTCTAAAGAATGGATGCATGAAAAAGGCTTTTCGCTAGCAAAATGGTGGCAAGGCGTTTTACATGAAGAAAAAACTTATTCTAACTCACCTATCCGCGTACTTTGGGTGCAAGGAACGGGTATTACTTCTATGGCACATACGGTAAAAATTCAAGAAGCACTTAAAAAACTTGATATGATCGTAATTGCTGAGCCTTTTGTAAATGAAGTAGCAGTTTTAGCAGATCGTCCAGATGGTATTTATATCATCCCAGCTTGTACTCAATTCGAAACAGAAGGTTATGTAACAGCGACTAACCGTGCTATGCAATGGCGTTCTCAAGTAGTAAAACCAATTTATGAAAGTAAAGAAGATCAAGAGATTATGTTTGCTTTTGCTAAAAAATTTGGTTTTTATAAAGAATATACTCGTGGTATGAAAATGGAATTAAAAGATCATAAACTTGTACAAACAAGAGATGATAGTGATGATAATTTCATATGGCCTGATGATGCTACAAGAGAAATGAGTAATGGTCTTTTAAGTATAGGCTTAAGAGGTATTTCAGCTGAACGTCTAAGAAAACACCAACAAAATTGGGAACATTTTGATCCTGATACTCAAAGAGGTATTGGCGGTGAAGTTAAAGGTGAATATTATGGTTTACCTTGGCCTTGTTGGGATAAACAACACCCAGGTACTTCTATTATGTGGAATACGGATATTCCTTATGAAGAAGGTGGTATGGGCTTTAGAAATCGCTTTGGTTTAGAGCATGATGGGCATTCTCAATTAGCAGATGAAGCCTTTACTCCAAAAGGATGTAAAGTTAAAGGTGGCTACCCGCAAATCACTAAAGAAAATATCGAAAAAGTGTTTAATATCAAACTAAGCGATAAAGAAAAAGAATTAATGGGTGCTAGCTGGAGCACAGATATTTCAGGTATAATCTTAGAAAAATGTAGAGAAAAAAGTGCTTGTTGTTTAGGTAATGCAAGAGCGAGAATGAAAGTTTGGGAATTTGCTGATCCTATTCCACTACATAGAGAGCCTATTCACTCACCTCGCTGGGATTTGGTTAAAAAATATCCTACTTGGGGCGATCAAGAGAAAAACTTTAGGGTTGAGAGTAAATTTATTAGCGAGCAGCAAAAAACAGATTGGAGTAAAGAGTTTCCAACTATTATTTCAAGTATGCGCTTAGTAAATTTAAGTGGCGCGGGTATGCTTGAGAGAACTAGTAAATATCTTGCCGCAATCACACCTGAGATGTTTGCTAATGTACACCCTGAACTTGCTTTAAAATATGGTATAAATGATGGTGATATGATGTGGATTCACTCGCCACAAGGTACTAAGATTAAAGTAAAATGTGTGCATAATCATTCAGTTACACCAGATAGAATTTGCTTGCCTTATAATTTTGCAGGTATTATGCAAGGAGTGGATTTAAGTTACAATTATCCTGAAGGTACTAAACCTTATACTATAGGGGAAAGTTCTAACACGGTTACTAACTATGGTTTTGATATAAATACGCAAATTTCTGAGTTTAATGCAGGACTTTGCAGACTTGAAAAGGCTTAAGGGGTAAGTTATGGCTAGAATGAAATTTTATGTAGATAATAATCGCTGTATTTCTTGCTTTGCTTGTCAAGTAGCTTGTTCAAGTGCGCATGAAGTACCAGTGGGAATTAATAGAAGGAAAGTAATCACTCTAAATGAAGGTATAGAAGGCAAAGAGTTTTCAACAACTCTTGCTTGCCAACACTGCACAGACGCTCCATGTGAGCAAGTTTGTCCTGTAAAATGCTTTTATATTAGAGCTGATGGTATTGTTTTACATGATAAAAAAACTTGTATAGGTTGTGGGTATTGTCTTTATGCATGTCCTTTTGGCGCTCCACAATTTCCAAGAGATGGTGCTTTTGGCATTAAGGGTGAAATGGATAAATGTACTATGTGTGCAGGTGGTCCTGAGCCTACTAACTCTCATGAAGAAAGAGAGCTTTATGGACAAAATCGTATTGCAGAAGGTAAAGTACCTATGTGCGCTGCGGTTTGTTCTACAAATGCACTTTTGGTTGGTGATGCAGCTGAAGTTAGTGCAATGTATAGAAAAAGAGTTTTACTCAAGGGTCAAAACTTAGGACTTGATGCAAAATAACTCAAAGGGTGTTTACAGGCACCCTTTTTACCACTTATAATCCAAGGTTAATTCATGGAAGAGCTAATTTTACAAATTCAAAAAAATCTTGATGAAAATAATAAACTTACTTGTAAAAAAGCACTAGAACTTTTAAAACAATACTCTAAAGAAGATTTTCAAGTTATTATAAAAGAATTAGGCGTAAAAATTTCAGATTGTGAGCTAGGTCAATTTGGCAAGTTAAATAAAAATATAGCAAAAAGTGAAATTTTGGAAAAATTAGAAACAAAATTAGATTCTAAGCGTCGCATAACATGCAAAGATGCTTTAGAATGTGCTAAAGACTTTAATATGGCTGATATGAGAGCTACACTTAAAACTTATAAAATTGATGTTAAATACTGTGAACTTGGTTGTTTTGAAGAAAAAAAGGGTAAAAAATTTCATGTAAAAAGTAAAATTTGGGTAGAAAATTCTGATGGTGAGTTACTTTTTGGTAAAGGTAAAACAGATATTTTAGAATTAGTAGGAGAATGTGGAAGTATTTCTCAAGCAGCTAAACAACTAGGGATTAATTATAAAAAAGCATGGCTTTATATACAAGATTTAGAAAAAAATATGAAAGAAGAATTACTCATTGCTAAAAAAGGAAGAGGAAGTGAGTCAGGTAGCAAACTTACTCCAAGAGCTTATGAGTTAATTCAAAATTTTAAAATTTTACAACAAGATGTAGAAGAATACACTAATAAACGCTTTAAAGAATTATTTTTCAAGAAAAATCAAGAAAAAGATAAAACTTAATTTGAATACAAGTTATAACAATATATCATTAAATAAAAAAGGTAAAAGATGAAAATTGATTGTAGAGATTTAGCTTGTCCACGTCCTGTGATAGAAACAAAAAAAGCTTTAGAAGAGTTAAAAGAAAATGAAAATTTAGAAATTCTTTTAAATTCTCAAGCTTCCAAAGAAAATGTAATGAGATTTTTAAAATCTTTAAATTTGGAATTTAATGTTAAAGATTTAGATGATGAGAGTATTATTAGCATTGTAAAAGATAGCAATATAGCTCAAACTCAAGAAAAAAAATTACAAGAATACAATGTGTTATTTTTAAAAAGCGATAGGGTAGGCGAGGGAGAACTTGGAAAAAATTTAATGCTAGGCTTTTTAAAAACTTTAAAAGATTTACCTAATAAACCTGCAAAAATCCTTTGTGTTAATGATAGTGTTTTGATGAATACTGATTGCTCTCATATGGCATTTGAAGCCATGAAAGAACTTGAAAATTTAGGAGTTGAAATTTATAGTTGCGGGGCGTGTTTGGAATTTTTTGGCAAAAGCAAAGAGCTTAAAATAGGTAAAATAGGTAATGCTTATGAAATTTTAAATGAACTTTTTGGAAAGGCAAAGATTATCTCTTTATGATATATAAAGATCAAAAACTAACCCAATATGTAAAAGCTGCGGGTTGAGCTGCCAAATTAGACTCGGTGGGTCTTGACAAAATTCTTGGCATTTTAAAACCGCATGAAAACCTTTTAAGTGGTATTGATAATAATGAAGATGCAAGTGTTTATAAGCTAAATGAAGATTTAGCTTTAGTGCAAACTCTTGATTTTATCACACCTGTGGTTGATAGCGCGTATCATTTTGGCGCTATAGCTGCTGCAAATGCCTTAAGTGATGTATTTGCTATGGGTGCTGAGGTGATTAATGCTTTAAATATTGTAGGCTTTGATACTTGTCATTTTAATAATGAAATTTTACTTGAAGTGTTAGAAGGTGCTAGAGTTAAGGTTGAAGAAGCTGGTGCTGTGCTAGTAGGTGGGCATACTATAGAAAATGATGAATTTATTTTTGGTCTTAGTGTAACAGGTGTAGTTCATCCTAAGAAATTTATAGCTAATAATAGCGCAAAAGATGGTGATGTGATTTTACTTACCAAGCCTATAGGTAGTGGTATTATTAGTACTGCTATCAAGGCTGGTTTGCTAGAAAAAGCAAAGATTTTAAAAGCAGTAGAACAAATGAGTTTTTTAAATCTTTATGCAAGTCGTATTTTAAAGAGCTTTAAAAGTCTTAGTGCTTTAAGCGATGTTACCGGTTTTGGCCTTTTGGGACATTTAAAAGAAATGTTAAATAAAGAAATTATGATAGAAGTGTATAAAAATGAAATTCCTTTAATGGATGGAGTTTTGTTAATGGCTAATATGGGGATTATCCCAGCCGGAGCTTATAAAAATAAAGAAAGTCTAAAAATTTGGGTTGATAATTTAAATGAAAAAGATGAGGATATAGTGTATTTTGATCCTCAAACTTCAGGTGGACTTTTAGCTAGTATGAGTGAAAATGAAGCAAATGAAGCTTTAAAAATTTTGAAAGATCACAATATAGAGGCAAAGATTATTGCTAGATGTGTAAGAAATACTCATAATTATTTATTATTGCGCTAATATTTTATTTACAATCAAAAATATATGTTTATATTTGTTACTTTTTTACATAAAAAAATAAATTACAAATAAATATATGTTGATTTTCGTTGCATTTTTTGTATCATAAATACATATTAACTATTAAAGTGGAGGAAAAAATGATACAAAAAGCTTTGCAATTAGCTGAAGAATTACAAAGAAAGATAGAAAGTAATATTTCTCAAAGTGAAAAAGAATTTCATGCCAAAATGCAAAAACTTTTAAACAATCCTAAAAATAAAGTAATGTTAATTGAGCTTTTAGATCGCTCTTTTAGATGTAAAGATAAAAGCGCTAGTTTTGAGCTAATAGAACATACTTTAAATAAATATGGTATAGCAGATTTTTTTAGTGCTTTTGAAAAATTTTTACTTTTTTCATTTTTAAATTTTGGAAAATTTGCACCAACTCTTAGTGTGCCATTTTTCATTAAGCATTTAAGAGAAGATACTAAAGCTATGGTTTTAGATGCAAATCCTAGTGTTTTAGAGCCTCATATGCGTAAAAGAAAAGATGAAGATAAAATTACTTTAAATGTAAATTTAATTGGTGAAGAGGTTTTGGGCGAAGCTGAGAGTGCTTATAGGATGAAAAAATACGAAGAAGCATTAAAAACAAGCTATATTACTTATATTTCTATTAAAATTACTACCATTTTTTCCCAAATCAATATCATTGATTTTGAATACTCTAAAGATGAGGTGGTAAAAAGATTGGATAAATTATATGCTCTTGCTTTAGAGGAAGAAAAAAAGCAAGGTGTGTCTAAATTTATCAATCTTGACATGGAAGAATTTAGAGATTTAGAATTAACCGTTGAAGCTTTTATGGAAAGTGTTGCAAAATACGATATTAAAGCAGGTATTGTTTTACAAGCTTATTTGCCTGATTCTTATGAGTATTTGAAAAAACTTTTTGCCTTTTCTAAAGAAAGAGTTTTAAAAGGTATGAAGCCTATAAAAATTCGTTTTGTTAAAGGAGCGAATATGGAAAGTGAAGAAACTATAGCTTCACAAAGAGGTTGGGCTCTACCTACTTTTTATAAAAAAATTGACACCGATAGTAACTATAAAAAAATGCTTGATTTTGTCTTAGAGGGAGATAATCATAAATATATTAATATAGGTATTGCAAGTCATAATTTATTTGAAATTGCTTATGCTTATACTAGAATTTCACAAGCTGGAGCTTTATCATCTTTTACTTTTGAAATGCTTGAGGGTATGAGTTTGCAATGCTCTTATGAGCTTTCTAAAATGCATGATCTAATACTTTATGCACCAGTTTGTGATGAAGCACATTTTAACAATGCTATTGCATACTTAGTAAGAAGACTTGATGAAAATACTAGTGAAGATAATTTCATGAGATATTTTTTCAATCTTAAAATTAATGATAAAAATTGGCAAATACAAAAAGAATTATTTATAAAATCTTTAGAAGGTGTTGCTAGTTTGGATAATTCTACTCATAGAACTCAAGATAGAAATAATGAAACAAAGGCTATTAGTTCTTATGAGAGTAAAGAATTTAAAAACGAACCTGACACAGATTTTATCTTAAAAGCAAATAGAGAATGGGCTAAGGGTATAAGAGCTAAGTATGAAAATTTAGAAAATTATGATGTCTATCCAGTTGCAAAAGAAGAAATTAAAAACGAAAATTTACAAGTAGTAGAAGTTAAAGATAAAATCAAAAATCGCACTATAGGTAAAGCACACTTAGCAGGCCAAGCAGAGATTAAACACGCTTTAGATGTAGCTAAGAGCTCAAATTTTAGTGATTTAAGTCATGATGAAATTTATAAAATTTTAGCAAAAACTGCTCAACTTGTTAGAGAGCGTAGAGGAGATTTAATAGGTATAGCAGCCTTAGAAGTAGGAAAAACTTTCTTAGAAATTGATCCTGAAGTTAGTGAGGCTATAGACTTTTTAGAATTTTACCCACATTCTTTGGAAAAACTAAAAGAGCAAAATCCAAATACGACTTTTAAAGCAAAAGGCATAGGCGTGGTGATTGCACCATGGAATTTCCCAGTAGGTATTTCAGTAGGAACCATAGCAGCACCTTTGGCCGCAGGAAATAAAGTGATATATAAACCATCATCTTTATCGATGTTAACAGGTTATATGCTTTGTAAATGCTTTTGGGATGCAGGAATTCCTAAGGATGCTTTGATTTTCTTACCTGCTAAAGGTAGTGATATATCAAAATACTTACTTGTCGATCAAAGTGTGAAATTTTCAGTATTAACTGGTGGAGAAGAAACTGCTTATGCAATGCTCAAAGCTAATCCAACATTGCTTTTAAGTGCCGAAACAGGCGGTAAAAATGCAACCATTGTTTCTAAATTTGCCGATCGTGATAGTGCGATTAAAAATATCATTCATTCAGCTTTTTCAAATTCAGGTCAAAAATGCTCTGCTACTTCTTTACTAGTTTTAGAAGAAGAAGTTTATAATGATGAAGAGTTCAAAAAGACTTTGGTAGATGCTGCTAGTTCTATGGCGGTTGGAAATCCATTTGTGTTTAAAAATAAACTTGGAGCTTTAGCAGATAAACCAGATGTGAAATTACAAAAAGCTTTAGATGAATTAGCTCCGTATGAAAGTTGGGCTTTAAAACCTAAATTTATAGATGATAATCCTTATCTTTTAACTCCAGGGATTAAATATGGTACTAAAAAAGGTGATTTTACGCATATGAATGAGCTTTTTGCACCAATTTTAACTGTAATGAAAGCAAAAGATTTAAAAGAAGCTATTGATATAGTAAATTCTACAGGTTATGGACTTACAGCAGGATTTGAAAGTTTAGATGAGAGAGAATGGGAGTATTTTCATACTCACATAGAGGCAGGAAATATTTATATCAATAAACCAACAACGGGAGCTATAGTTCTAAGACAACCTTTTGGTGGTATTAAAAAATCAGCCATTGGTTTTGGTAGAAAAGTTGGAATTTATAATTACATTACCCAATTTTTAGACATAGAGCAAAGTCAAGCTGATCAAAATGTTTTAGACAATGAATTAGTATCAAATTTAAACGCTTTAAGCTTGGATTTAAATGAAAAAGATAAAGCCGATTTTGAAGTCATTAAAGCTATGGCAAGAAGCTATGCTTACCATGCAAAACATGAATTTGCAAGTGCGAAAGATTATGTCAATATAAGAGGTGAGGATAATCTTTTCTCTTATACAAAGGTTAAAAATATCGCTTATAGAGTGCATAAAGATGATAGTTTAAAAGATATTTTAGGAGTTATTTTAGCAGCTAGTGTATTAAATATTGATCTTGTTTTAAGTTATGATGAGCATGAAAAAATAGATCTTGTGCAAAAGATTAATCAAAAAATTAGTTCAAAAACTTTATTCCTTAAAGAAAGTAAAGAAAATTTCATTAGCAAAATAGCTGATTATGAGAGAATTCGTTATTTTGCTCCATTAGATGTTAATGATGAAATTTTCATAAAAGCAGCAAGTTGTGCAAAAATCATCGCTAATGCTAAGCCTTTAATAAATGGGCGTTTTGAGTTGCTTTTATATCATAATGAAAAAGCTTTAAGTATATCTTTCCATCGTTATGGAAATCTAGGCATTCGTGCTTTAAAATAATATAAAGGAGATAAAATGGAGGTTGTTCAAATTAATACTCAAATTGCGATAATGTTTGTCGCATATTCAGCATTAATGCTTTTTATCGGATTTTATTTTTATAAACAAAATAAAAATTCAGAGGACTATTTTTTAGGTGGTCGTTCTATGGGACCAGTGGTTTCAGCACTTAGTGCTGGAGCTTCTGATATGAGCGGTTGGCTTTTAATGGGTTTACCAGGAGCGTTATATGTAAGTGGTTTGGCTGAAAGTTATATTGCAATAGGTCTTAGTATAGGAGCGTTTTTAAACTGGGCTTTTGTAGCAAAAAGACTTAGAATTTATACTAGTGTGATTGCAAATTCTATTACAATTCCAGATTATTTTGAAACAAGGTTTGATGATGATAAGCATATATTAAGAGTGGTTTGTGCTATTGTTATTTTAATTTTCTTTACTTTTTATGTTTCTTCAGGACTTGTAGGTGGAGCAAAACTTTTTGAAGCAACTTTTGGAATTCAATATGATTATGCTTTAACTACAGGAACTGTTATTATAGTTGCTTATACATTTTTAGGTGGATATAAGGCAGTTTGTTGGACGGATTTGATTCAAGGCTTATTAATGATGAGTGCTTTGATTGTTGTGCCTATAGTGATGATTTATCATTTAGGTGGCTTTAGTGAAGCTGTTAATATAGTCAAAGAAATTAAGCCAAATACTTTTTCTATGGGAGAAGGATTAAGCTTTTTAGGTATAGTTTCAGCGCTTTCATGGGGACTTGGATATTTTGGTCAGCCACATATTTTGGTGCGTTTTATGTCTATAAGATCAACTAAAGATATTCCAACTGCTACTTTTGTAGGAATTTCTTGGATGGTTATATCTTTAATAGGTGCTTGTTTGATAGGTATTTTAGGTATAGCTTATGTGAGTAAATTTGAGCTTAGTTTGCAAGATCCTGAAAAGATTTTTATCGTAATGTCACAATTACTTTTTAATCCTTGGATAGCAGGCATTTTACTTAGTGCTATTTTAGCAGCTATTATGAGTACAGCAAGTTCGCAATTACTTGTTTCAAGTTCAACTATAGCAGAAGATTT
This sequence comes from Campylobacter sp. IFREMER_LSEM_CL2256, assembly GCF_025771645.1. Taxonomy (NCBI): domain Bacteria; kingdom Pseudomonadati; phylum Campylobacterota; class Epsilonproteobacteria; order Campylobacterales; family Campylobacteraceae; genus Campylobacter; species Campylobacter sp. IFREMER_LSEM_CL2256. The sequence continues at coordinate 69,317 of NZ_JAKMQQ010000006.1, read as the reverse complement.
TTATAAAAGAATTTTTAATAAAGAAGCATCTAATAAAACAGTGATGACTTTGGGTAGATTTGGTGTTTTAGCAGTAGCTGTGATAGCTTTTATCATTTCTACTGATAAAAACTCAAGTGTATTAAGTATAGTAGCTTATGCTTGGGCGGGATTTGGAGCAAGTTTTGGTTCTGTAATGCTCTTTTCGTTATTTTGGTCAAAAATGACAAGATACGCTGCTATTGCAGGTATGATTACCGGTGCAGTTGTGGTTGTAGCATATAAAAATTTCTTAGCCGAGTGGCTTAATTTTCCTATATATGAAATTATTCCAGGATTTTTAGCTGCTTCTGTTGTGATTGTTTTAGTGAGCTTGGTTACAAAAGTGCGTCCAGGAACTAAAGCAGCTTATGAAACAATGTTAAAACATCTTTAATATATTCAAAAGCCTTTAAGGCTTTTGAATTAAAAATCTAAGCGTTGGGCCATCTTGATTTATTTCTAGAATTTCAAAACCACGATTTTTAGCATCTTGAGGTATAGAATTGATACTTTGCGGACAGTCGCATAAAATTTCTAAAACTTCACCTGATTTTAGTTCTTTTAAGGCATCAATAGTGGCTATAGCAGGGTATGGACAAGCTTCACCTTCTAAATTTAAACTATAATGAATAATCATATTTTTCCTTTTTTATTTTGTTTGAAAAAGAATGATTTTTTAAACTTTAATATAAATAAAAATAAAATTGCAAATAAAGTTAAATTGATTACTAAGCCATTAAAATAACCAAATTCATTTAAAAGATGAATCTTTACTCCATCTGTTAAGAAATTTGGAAAAAAATCGTAGCTTAAAGCTAATATCATAGTGCCAATAATATTTGCAATACCCACTATAATAAAATGACTTTGTCCTTCACAAGCTCGATACATCCAGCCACACTCGCATCCTCCGGCAAAAACTATCCCAAAGCCAAATAAAAAAGCACCTAAAGCAATATTTGGTGATATTTCTATTATTTTGCTAGTGTGTCCTTGTAAGATAAATGCAAAAGCTATTAAACAAGCTATAATCATACCTATTAAAGCTCCCTTTATGGCATTATCTCTACCAAATAAAAATAAATCTCTAAAGCAAGAAGTAAAGCAAATTTGAGCTCTAGATATGATAAAACCAAAAACAAAGCCAAATATTAACGCTAAAGGAAGAATACTTTCTTTGTTGTTAATATTTAAAGGTTGTTTTTGTAGTATAAGTACAACATAAGTTATAAAAATTATAAACACACCAAATCCTATATAAAAATATATCTTTGCGGTTTTATTGTGTGTTTTTAATGGTTGGTTTTCTTTACAAACACGTTGTAATTTGGCTTTTGGTTTAAAAGGTGATAGATTGCAAACTTTAACAGCTAAATAAATCCCTAAAATCATAAATAAAGTAAAAACCCAAGTATGTAAAGAAAAATAAGGCAAGCCTGTAAAAAAATTTGCTAGGTTACATCCAAAGGCAAGTCTTGCGCCAAAACCAGATAAAATTCCACCTATAATAGCTTGAAAAATTCGAATTTTGCTAGCAGGTAAGCGCCATTTGAATTTATTTGCTAAAAATGCAGCGCTTAAACACCCTATAAACATACCTATAAGCATAATACCATCAATTCTTGTTAAGGGAGTACCGTTTAAATTTTGCTTTTGATAATAAGAATAAGAGCTTAAGTCTATACCAAAAAATTCTAAAAACTCTCCACCCCAGCGTGTCATTTCGCCAGTGACTGCCCAAACACTACCAAAAATTCCAAAATAAATAGCACTTAAAATTCCAAGCATAATCATGCCTTTGGAATTATCCCAAAAATTTATAAAAAAAGATTGTTTGAAAGAATACATTGTTGTATCCAAAAATTGTGATTGTCAAAACTTGACACTAAAATAAAAACTACTATTATAACTAAGAATTTTGATAATAAAATAAAACAAAACCACTTATAACTTTAAGTATTTAATTTTTGTTTTAATTAAAAATATTAAGATATAATATCTTTTTGGAAGGTTAGCTTATCTGGTGATGGCCACTGACTTCAAATCAGATGAAAGGGTAGTTGACTACTTTTTGGGGAGTTCGATTCTCTCACCTTCTCGCCAAATTTAAGTCAAAATGGAGTTTTTATGAGTAAAGCAGATATTGTCGTTGGTATCCAATGGGGTGATGAGGGTAAAGGTAAGATAGTTGATAAACTATGCGAAAATTATGATTATGTTTGCAGGAGTGCAGGTGGACATAATGCAGGTCACACTATATGGGTTGATGGTATAAGATATGCTTTACATTTAATGCCATCAGGTGTTTTAAATAAGCAATGTATTAATGTTATAGGAAATGGGGTTGTAGTTAATCCTGATGTATTAATTAGTGAAATGGCTCAATTTGAAAATTTAGAAGGAAGATTATTTATAAGTGATAGGGCTCATTTAAATTTAAACCACCATGCTTTGATTGATCAAGCAAGAGAAAGACTTAAAGGCGATAAAGCTATAGGTACAACAGGCAAAGGTATAGGACCAAGTTATGAAGATAAAATAAGTCGCAATGGACATAGAGTAGGGGAGTTGCTAGAGCCTGAAAAACTTTGTGAAAATTTAATGAAAGATTTTGAACTTAAAAAAACTTATTTTAATGCTTTGGGTATCGCAATGCCTAGTTATGATGAAATCTTAAAAGATTTAAAACGCTTTAAAGAAGTATTAGCACCATATATTACAGATACTACAAGAATGCTTTGGAAAGCTTTAGATGAGGATAAAAAAGTATTATTAGAAGGTGCGCAAGGATCAATGCTTGATATTGACCATGGAACTTATCCTTATGTTACTAGTTCAACAACTATTTCAGCTGGAGCTTTAAGTGGTTTGGGGTTAAATCCAAAAGAAATTGGAAAAGTTATAGGTATAGTAAAAGCTTATACAACAAGAGTGGGAAATGGAGCTTTTCCAAGTGAAGATTTAGGTGAAGATGGTGAAAAAATAGGACTTATTGGTAAAGAAATCGGTGTAAGTACAGGTAGAAAAAGAAGATGTGGTTGGTTTGATGCGGTTGCGGTAAGATATACCGCAAGATTAAATGGCTTAGATACTTTATCATTAATGAAACTTGATGTATTAGATGGTTTTGAAAGTGTTAAAATTTGTAAAGCTTATGAGTATAAGGGACAAGAAATAGATTATGTACCTTGTGATTTAGAAAATGCTAAACCTATTTATGAAGTAATGGAAGGTTGGGATAAAGTTGCAGGGATTAGGGATTATGATTTGTTACCTGAAAATGCCAAAAAATACATTAAACGTTTAGAAGAATTAAGTGGTGTTAAAGTAGGCTATATCTCTACAAGCCCTGAAAGAGAAGATACTATCATTTTATGAAAAGCAAATATTCTTCTGTGATTAAGCTTAGAAAACAACAGCTTGATAAAGCAGAAGCAAATTTAACTAAAACAAGACAAAAGCTTTTGCAATGCGAGGAAGAGCTTAAAGAAGCCTCAAAAACTTGCGAAAGCTTAACTTTAGCCGAAAAGGGTTCGATAGCTTTGTTAAGATCGTCTTTAAAAATGCAAGAAATTGCAAGAGAAGGCAAGCAAAGAATTAAACAAAAATTGGATTTAACCAAAAAAGAATTAGCGCATCATCAGCATTTATATAAAAAAGCTCATTTGGAATTTGAAAAAATCAAAGTTTTAGAAAATGAAGAATTAAAAAAGATTCAAAAAGCCTTACAAAAAGAAGAAGAAAAATTTATAGATGAACTTGCTATAACAAGGCATTTTAATAAGGATAAATAATGAAAAAAATAATATTTTTATTAATTTTTTTAAATTTTGTAAATGCGCAACAAAATTGTGAGCAATATTTTGAAGCAAGAAAAGAGCAAATGCAAGAACAAATTAGAGAATATGATGAGGCAAGACAAAGTTTAGAAGCATATAGAGCATCTTTTGAAGCTTTGCAAAAACAAAAAATGCAAGCTTTGGTACAAAAAGAAGCTGATATTAATGCAAGTTTAGAACAAATCAAAAGCTTAAAAGAACAAAATGAACGTATATTGAAAGCAACTAGAGAAAATCTCCAAGCGATTAATGATAAAACTATGGGGCGTATTACAGAAATCTATGCAAAAATGAAAGATGTGGCTGTTGCAGGTATATTAAGTGAAATGGAACCTGATGAAGCTTCAAAAATTCTACTTTCGCTTGATCCTAGAAAAATTTCATCCATTATGGCAAAAATGGAACCTAAGAAAGCTTCAGATTTAACATTACTTTTAAAAAATTTAGATCAAAATGCAAGTTCGCAGTAAGTTTTAAGCAGTTTTTACCTTTTTTTTAGTATTATTTCAATAAAAATAAAAAGGTGAATAAATGCGTATCAAACCAGCTCACATACCTTATATAGCAAATAAAATAATACTTGATTTAATGCATTCTTCTTTTGTTAAAATTAAAGATGATAGTCAAAAACTTTTAAAAATAGCAAAAGAGATTATAGAAATAGATGTTTTAAACGAGCGTAAGCTTGATGAAAAAGCAAAAGAGCTTTTAGAAAGCCAGGAAGATGAAATCGAGTTTATGCAAATAGATAGAAAAAGTATGTTTTGGATGATTAAGAAAAAATTAGCAAATGAGTTTAAATTTATGCTTGATAGTGAAGATAGATACAATAACCTTTCTCATAAAATTTTAGAAAATTTAGTAGAAGAGGATTTGATAAATTATAATGTATCAGAAAATCGTGTGAAAAATCTCATTTTCTCAAGTATTATGTCTTATTTAAAAGAGTATGAAAATTTAGAAGATTTGGTTTATGAAAAAATTTCAAATTATAAAAGAAAGCTTATCCCAGGTTCTGAAGAATATGAATTGGTGTTTGAAAAGCTTTACCAAGAAGAGCTTAGAAAAAAGGGACTTTTATGAAAGCATATATTTATATAGAAAATGATGTTTTTTTAAGTGCAAAGGCTTTTGGAGAAAGTGGAACTTTTTTTGGTGAGCTTGTTTTTAATACTTCTTTAACGGGCTATCAAGAGATTATTTCTGATCCTTCATATGCGGGCCAATTTGTGGTTTTCTCAATGCCAGAAATTGGTATAGTTGGCGTTAATGATGAAGATAATGAAAGCAAAGAAGTTTTTGCTAGCGGTATGATCATAAGGGAATTAAATGAAGATTATTCTAATTTTAGAGCCAATGATTCTTTGAGTGCTTATTTGAAAAACCATGGCAAAATAGGACTTTGTGAAATTGATACAAGATTTTTGGTTAAAATGATTAGAGATCAAGGAAATTTAAGAGCTATAATATCTACTGAAATTAAAGACAAAGAAGAGCTTAAGAAAATGCTTCTTTCTAGTGCTAAAATCGATGAGGTAAATTATGTAGCACAAGTTAGCACTAAAAGCTCTTATAAGCATAATAAAGGTGCTTGGAATCATAGCAACAAAACTTATGAGAATGTAAAAGCAAATGGTAAAAAAGTAGCTGTGATTGATTATGGTGTAAAAGAAAATATTTTAAATGAACTTGTGAGTGTAGGACTTGAAGTAGAGGTTTTTCCTTATAATACCAAGGCAAAAGATTTGATTGATTTATACCAAAAAGGTGCAATTCATGGAGTATTTTTATCCAATGGACCAGGTGAGCCAAAAATTTTAAAAGATGAAATTACAGAGATTAAAAAATTAGCAGAAGCAAAAATTCCTATGCTAGGTATTTGTTTAGGGCACCAGCTTTTAAGTAATGCATTTGGTTATGAAACTTATAAGATGAAATTTGGTCAACATGGAGCAAATCATCCAGTAATTAATCTTACAAATAATACAGTAGAAATCACAGCGCAAAATCACAACTATAATGTTCCTGAAGAAATAGCAGAGGTTGCAACAATTACTCATAGAAATTTATTTGGTGATAATGTAGAGGGTGTAAAATACAAAAATTATCCTATCATTTCAGTACAACATCACCCAGAAAGCTCCTCAGGACCACATGAGAGCAAATACATCTTTAAAGAATTTTTAGAGCTTTTGTGAATTTAGATTTTATTGCTTTAGCGAGTATAGCTTTTCTTTCTAGCTTTGGACATTGTTATGGAATGTGCGGAGGTTTTATTTTAGCTTATACTCAGCTTTCAAAGCAGATCAAACTCCCTTTTTCTCTTTTGATTTTCTCTTATCATTTATCTAGAATTTTTGCCTATGTCTGTTTGGGCGTATTTTTTGGATTTTTTGGAAATTTATTTTCTTTTAGCGAATTTGCAAAAGGTATAATGCTTTTTACTATCGGGATTTTTATGGTGGTTTTAGCTTTTGCTTTAATTTTTAAAGGAAAATTGTTAGCTTTTTTTGAAAGCTCTTTAATTTTTGACTGTGTCATTAAAAAAAACATTTCAAGATTAATTCAAAATAAGTCTTTAAAAAGTACTATTTTTTTAGGCTTTTTAAATGGTTTTGTACCTTGTGGCTTGGTGTATTTTTATATAGCTTTTGGAATGAGTGTACAAAATGTATACTTATCAGCGTTAATTATGCTTGTTTTTGGACTTTCAACACTGCCTGCTTTGGTATTTTTTGCTTATTTTTCTAAAACACTGAGTGAAAAATTTCAAAAAACAGCTAGTTTGATTTCTTATATTTTAATATTTTTTTATGGCTTGTATTTTTCTTATATAGGTTTTTCTTTAACTCGATAAAATTTATTATTTACTTATAATTCTTAATAGATGATTAATCATTGTGATTTTAAGCTAAAAAAGATGATAATTATCATATAATATAGCGATTGCATATTGCAGAAAAAAACTTAAGGAGAGGAAATGCACCCAGGAAATGCATTAAACTATGACTATACGGTTGCTAAATATTTTATGTTTGCTACCTTATTGTTTGGTGTTATTGGTATGGCTATTGGAACGCTTATTGCCTTTCAAATGGCTTATCCGGATTTAAACTATTTAGCTGGTGAGTATGGCACTTTTTCAAGACTTAGACCATTGCACACTTCAGGTGTAATTTTTGGTTTTATGCTCTCAGGAATTTGGGCTACTTGGTATTATATTGGTCAGCGTGTGCTAAAAGTTAGTATGGCAGAATCAAGCTTTTTAATGTTTGTTGGCAAACTACATTTTTGGCTTTATATGATCACTATGATTATAGCTGTTATTACTTTGTTTGCAGGTATTAGTACTTCAAAAGAATACGCAGAGCTTGAATGGCCACTTGATATATTGGTAGTTTTAGTTTGGGTTTTATGGGGTGTAAGTATTTTTGGGCTTATTGGAATTCGCCGTGAAAAAACTTTATACGTTTCACTTTGGTATTATATAGCTACCTTCTTAGGTATAGCAATGCTTTATCTATTTAATAATATGGCTGTACCAACTTATTTTGTAAGTGGAATGGGCGATTGGTGGCATAGTGTTTCTATGTATGCAGGAACTAATGATGCGTTAGTTCAATGGTGGTATGGACACAATGCTGTTGCATTTGTATTTACTGTTGGTATTATTGCTCAAATTTATTATTTCTTACCAAAAGAAAGTGGTCAGCCAATTTTCTCATATAAGTTATCTTTATTTGCGTTTTGGGGCTTAATGTTTGTTTATCTATGGGCAGGTGGACACCACTTGATTTATTCTACTGTGCCTGATTGGATGCAAACTATGGGTTCAGTTTTTTCAATTGTGCTTATTTTACCTTCTTGGGGTTCAGCAATTAATATTTTACTTACTATGAAAGGTGAGTGGAGTCAATTAAGAGAAAGTCCGTTGATTAAATTTATGATTTTAGCTTCAACTTTCTATATGTTCTCAACTTTAGAAGGTCCTATTCTTTCTATTAAATCAGTTAATGCATTAGCACACTTTACAGATTGGATTCCAGGACATGTTCATGATGGTACTTTAGGTTGGGTTGGCTTTATGACTATGGCTGCACTTTATCACATGGTGCCTAGAATGTTTAAAAGAGAACTATATAGCAAATCATTAATGGAAGCTCAATTTTGGATTCAAACTACAGGTATAGTATTGTACTTTAGTTCTATGTGGATAGCAGGTATTACTCAAGGTATGATGTGGAGAGCTACTGATGAGTATGGTAACTTACTTTATACTTTCATTGATACTGTTGAAGCTATTGTTCCTTATTATTGGATTAGAGCTGTGGGTGGCTTGTTATACTTAGTAGGATTTTTCATGTTTGTTTATAATATTTATAAATCAATTTCAGTGGGTAGAGTGCTTGATAAAGAGCCAAAAAGTGCTTCACCTATGGCAGCATAAGGAGGAAAAATATGTTTAGTTGGTTAGAAAAAAATCCATTCTTTTTTGCTGTGGCAGTATTTATAGTGATTGCATATGCAGGTATCGTAGAAGTTTTACCTGATTTTGCTCAGAATGCAAGACCAATTGAAGGTAAAAAACCTTATACAGTTTTACAACTTGCAGGACGTCATGCTTATATTAAAGAAAGTTGTAATGCATGTCATTCACAACTTATTCGTCCTTTTAAATCAGAAACAGATCGTTATGGTATGTACTCAGTTAGTGGTGAATATGCTTATGATAGACCATTTTTATGGGGTTCAAAAAGAACAGGGCCTGATTTATTACGTATAGGTAATTTTAGAACAACAGATTGGCATGAAAATCACATGTGGGATCCAGTTTCAGTTGTCCCTGGTTCTATTATGCCAGCTTATAAACATATGTTTAGCAATAATGCAAATATAGAAACAGCTTATGCAGAAGCACTAACTGTAAAAAAAGTTTTCAATGTGCCTTATGATACTGAAAATGGTACAAAACTAGGTACTTGGGAAGAGGCTCAAGCAGAAGTTAAAGCAGAAGCTCAAGCTATAGTAGATCAAATGAAAAATCAAGATGTTAAAGATGCGTTTGCTAGAGGTGAAATTAGAGAGATTGTAGCTTTGATTGCGTATCTTAACAGCTTAAAATAGGAAAAACTATGGATTTAGAACTAATAAGAGAGCTACAAGCTTATGGTTTTTTTGCTCTTGTAGTATTTTTAGTGGTAGTTTTGTATTCTTATTGGTTTCATTTGTATAGATCTGAAAAAACAGGTAGAAGAAACTATGAAAAATACGCTGATTTGGCATTGCATGATGAAATCAGCGATCGTGTTTTAGAGCAAAATAAAAGGAGTGCTTAATGCAATGGTTGAATTTACAAGATAATGTTAATTTATTATCTTTTATTGGAGCAATTCTTATCATACTAATTACGCTTGTTGTGGTAGGAAAATTGTTTAAAAGTATGAAAGAAGAAAAGAGCCAAGGTGAACTAAGCGAACATAGTTGGGATGGTATAGGTGAGTTTAAAAATCCTATACCACTTGGTTGGGCTGTAGTGTTTTTCTTAGCTATAGTATGGTGTATATGGTATTTTCTTTGGGGATATCCTTTAAATAGTTATTCTCAAATTGGTGAGTATAATAAAGAAGTACAAGCACATAATGAAAAATTTGCACAAAAATTTGCAAATTTAAGTGCACAAGATAAACAAGAAATGGGTAAGAATATTTTCTTGGTTCAATGTTCTTCTTGTCATGGTATTACAGGTGATGGTATTAATGGAAAAGCACAAAATCTTAACATTTGGGGTTCAGAAGAAGGGCTTATAGAGGTAATTACTAAAGGTTCTAAGGGTATGAATTATCCTATGGGTGAAATGTTAAGTGCAGCTGATAATGGCATAGATGAGGCTGATATCCCTGCAATTGCTGCCTATGTTGCTTCTGAAATTTCAGCAATTAAAAAAACTGAAAATCCTCAACTTGTAGCAAAAGGAAAAGAACTTTTTGCAACTTGTACGGTGTGTCATGGTGAAGATGGAAAAGGAACTATTGATGGGCAATTGGTTGCTCCGGATTTGACAAAATATGGCAGTGCTGAGTTTGTAGTAGATGTTTTAAATCGTGGTAAAGCAGGTAGTATAGGTGTAATGCCTCATTTTAATAATGGTTTATTAAATGAGCTTCAAAAAGAAGCAGTTAGCGAATATGCAATTTCTCTTTCAAGGGGTGAATAATGGAAAATTCAAATAGATGTGTATTTTCACTTTCGGGTGTTAGTGGAATGTTAATAGCAACTGTTTTATTGCTATCGATTCTAGCTGGACTTACTGTTTGGGGTCTTAAAACACAGCAAGATGTTATGCAAAAACCTTATAAAATAGAAAATGCAGAGCAAATTAAAATGTTTGACTCTAAAAGAGAAGAACATATCATCATAAAGGAATGATTATGGCAAAAGTTCTTGAATACTTAATCATAGCTGGCTTAGTTGTAGCAGCAGGAGTTACTGCTTGGTCAGTTTTAACTGTAAATCACCTTTTTATAGGATGAAAAATATATTTAAAGGCGGTTTTTTAACCGCCGTTTTTATTTGCTTTGCTAATTTCTTACATGCTGAAATACTATTAAATGACAATATCTTAAATACTGCAATAGAACAAAATATTACTTCAAGCTCTAAGCAAATTCGTGAGTTAACCGGAGTAAATATCGCTTTGGCATTAAGTGATAAAAAAGATTTTGAAAGTTTAAAGAGCTATGAAGCTAATTTAAGTAAACCATATATTTTACTTGTATTTTCTAAAGCTTCACATAAGGTGGATATACTTGCAAGTGATGATGCTTTAGCTTTTTTTGATAAAGAAGGTGTTTTGAGTCCTTACCCTGAAAAAGGAACGATTTTGCCTATACTTGCAAATCCTAAACAAAAAGACATTTACAATGCTGCTATTTTAAATGGTTATGCAGATATTGCTGATCAAGTGGCAAATCATTTTAATATAAAACCTTTTTATGGAAATTCAAATCGTGATACTTTAAATATCATGAGAATTTTAATTTATGGTTTTTTATGTGTCGCAATTTTGATGCTAGTTCAAAGAAAAATCAAAAGGAGAAGATAAATGCAAAATCAGAAAACATTTTGGCCTTATGGTATTTTGATTTCTTTAGGGCTTATTGTTATAGCTTGTATTGTAACGATTTTTATCGCAAGTAAAGCACCTGTATATGAAGATAATTTTTATTTTGATTCTTATCAAAATGTAGAGTTAAATTATAATGAAATTCAAAACAGACAAAAGACTTTTGATGAAAATTTTAAGCTAAGCATTAAAGATAAAGAAAGCTTTATACATAAGAAAAATCAAGTTTATTATATTAATGAAGGGCAAAATGAGCTTAGGATTGCGATTGAAAATTTAAAAGATTATGACTTAAATAAACTTCAAATTCAAACCTTGCTTTCGCGTCCACATACAAATGTAAATGATGAGAATTTACAAGCAAGATTAGAAGGAAGTGATTTGGTGTTTGATTTTAATATCAAAGAAAAAGGCGTATGGCAAATACTTTTAAAAATCACTCAAGATGAAAATAGCGTAGGATTTTCTAAATTCTTTTTACAGACTAAATAATGAAGCTTTTTGTTTTTAGCTCACTAAGAGCTTTAAGAAAATATTATGAGAAAAAACTACAAATAGACACTTTAGTAGATCCGGCTATGAGTATAGCTGAATTTATGCAAAAATTAGTTTTTTCTCCACATTTTCAAGCAACTCATTATGAGTGTTTGCTTTTGATGAAAAAGGCTTGTGAACAAACTAAAAATTTAGAACAAAGTTTGAAAATACCGAGTAATTTTTTTGCATTTTTAAAAAACAATGCTTATTTATTTAGTTTTTTTAAAGAACTTAGCTTGGAGAAAAAGGATATTAGTGCTTTAAAAAATTATGACGCTTATGCTCAGTATGATGAACATTTACAAATTTTAGAAGAGCTTTTTAAAAATTATCTTACCCTATTACATGAACAAAATTTATATGATGATATTTCTTTAGCGTTAGATTATGAAATTAATAATGATTTTTTAAAAAATTATGATGAGATTATTTTTGATTTTCAAGGTTTTTTGAATGCTTTTGAAGTAGAGCTTTTGTTAAAAGTTAAGGAAATACTTCCTCTTAAAGTGCAATTTAATTGTACTAAATTTAATAAAGATTTTTTAAGTTCTCTTAGCTTTTTACAAGGGCTTTCTCTTAAGGAAAATCATGCGTATTTATATGATGTAAACCAAGCGCAAATATTACAAGAGTGTCCTTTTGTACAAGAAAATAAAATCACTTATAAAAGTTTTAATTTACGGTCTTTGCAAGCTGCTTTTGTTTTTGAAAAAATTAACAGCTTTTTAAAAGCTGGTATTAGTGCAAAAGATATTGTAGTGATTACCCCTGATGAGAACTTTGTAGATATTTTAAGACTTTATGATAAAAACAATGTATTAAACTATGCCAATGGGGAAAGTATCAAACATACGCTTTTTTATCATAGATTAAAGACTTTATATGAAAGTGCTAAAGATGATGAGTTTGAGTATGAGCTTAGTGAAGATTTTTTTGATAGGCAAAAGTTAAACAAGCACTTATGTAATTTGCATTTTTATCCTTCTGGCATTGATTTTATAGAGTTTAAAAAGCTTTTTGATGAAAATATCTCTTTTGATTTTTTTGAAAACTTCATCCATAATTTGCTAGAAGATATTAACAATCAAGAATTGCAAGATTATATCTATCAAGAGCTTGCTTTTATCAAAGAACTTATAAAAACACATACTTTAAGTTTTAAGCAAATTTTAGAGTTATTTTTCATGCAAATTGACAGTAAAAAACTAAGTAGTGTTGGCGGTGGTGAAGTTACTGTAATGGGTCTTTTAGAAAGTAGGGGGCTCAGCTTTGATGGGGTGGTTATAGTTGATTTTAATGATGAGTTTATCCCTAAAAGAGTTTCAAGTGAGTTATTTTTAAATAATGAAATTCGAAAAAAAGCAGGACTTATTACTCATGCTCAAAGAGAAAATTTACAAAGACATTATTATTACACTTTAATAGCCAAGGCAAAATTAGTAGGAATTTCTTATGTAGAAAATGAAGAAAAAATCAAGTCAAGATTTTTAAGTGAGCTTGATTTTTCACTCATAGAAGATAAAAGATACAGTGACAATGCCTATATCAAATACTTTCAAACACACAAGTGTGATTTTAACCTTGAGCCAATTGCACATATAATGGCTAAGCATGATTATTTTAGTAAAGAGCTTACTTTTACGAGATTTCACCTTTTGATAAATTATGGCTTAGATTATTATTATAAATATGTCTTAGGACTAAAAGAACCAAAAGAATTAGAAGATACTCTTAGAGCGAATGAGCTAGGAAGTTTTATTCATAAAGCTTTGGAAAAATACTATAAACAAAACAAAAAAGCAAAATATTTTGACTATGAAAAATTTATGGATATTGTAAAAAATTTGAAAGATTACAAAATCGATGCTTTAAATTTAGCTTTAATACAAGCAATGTTTAAAGAATTTCAAGTGCTTGAAAATGAGCATTTTAAACAAGGTTTTATGGTAAGAGATTGTGAATTTTCACAAAAAAAAGATTTTATCGCTGAAAATGGAGTTAAAATTACTATTTTTGGACGTTTAGATAGATTAGATGAAAATGAAAATGAAAAATTAGTCATAGATTATAAAACTGGGAAAATAGATGAAAAAACTTACCAGCTTGCTTTTTATAAGTTTTTATTAGAGGGTGTATACCCTTTAGAAAATATAAATGCTTGTTTTTATGATTTAAAAAATATGAAAATCGTTTATGAAAATACTGAAAGTGAAAAGGTGCAAGAGCTTAAAGACATGCTTAATGAGCTTGCAAAAGAGCCTTTAGAAAAAGAATTTACTAATCAAAGAAATGATAATACCTATAGTCCTTATACCATGCTTTATAAAAAGGAGTTTAAGCTTTGAGTTGTAATTTTGAGCCTTTTTTAGCTTTAGAAGCTAGTGCAGGAAGTGGAAAAACCTTTGCATTAAGCGTGCGTTTTGTAGCCTTGGTGTTAATGGGAGCTAAGATTAATGAAATTTTAGCTCTTACTTTTACCAATAAAACCACAAGTGAGATGAAAGAAAGGATTTTTAAAACCTTTTTAGAATTTGATGTGCTTGAAAATGGAGAAAATAAAGCAGAATGCAATGAGCTTATGAGAATGCTGGGCAAAAGCAAAGAAGAGCTTGTAGATTTAAGACAAAAGCGTAAAAACGAATTTTTAAGATCTAAACTCAATATCTATACCTTTGATAGTTTTTTTTCGCAAATCATTCGTTCTTTTGCTTTAAATTTAGGTTTTATGAGTGATTTTGAGATCATAGAAAGTCAAGATAGTTATAAAAATTTCATTGCTAAATTAAACGAAGAAGAGCTAAAAAGTCTAGCGTATTACATTATCCAAACAAAAAGCAAAAGTGATTTTTTAAAAAACCTTGAAAATTTATATATAAAGCATTGTGATGTTAAGCCAAATCCAAAAGCTTACTTTCCAAGTAAGGCTGCTTTAGAAAAAAATATTGATGAGTTTATAGCTTATGCAAAAAATTTAAGCACAAATAAAAATTATCTTTCAAATTTTAATTTTGAAAGAATGGAAGATTTTTTCGCTAAGCCTATTATTAGTAATTTAGATAAAAATTATTTTACTAAAGTCATTGATAATGAATTTTCACAAAAAAGAGCAGAGCTTATACAAAATGCAAAAGAATATTTTAATCAAATGGAAAATTACCGCATAAGTATGCTTGCAAAGCTTTTGGTGCATTTTAAAGAAGCAAGAAATGAAAATAATACCAAGCAAAATGCATTAACTTTTTCAGATATAGCCTTAAAAACTTATGAATTAATTAGTGATGAGGCTAATAAAGATTTGATTTATTTTAGACTTGATGGTTATATTTCTCATTTATTAATCGATGAATTTCAAGATACTAATGTCTTGCAGTATCAAATTTTAAAGCCTATTATCGCTGAGCTTGTTTCAGGTGAGGGTGTGAAAAAAAACAGAAGTTTTTTTTATGTAGGCGATAAAAAACAGAGTATATATGGTTTTAGAGGGGGTAAAAAAGAACTTTTTGATAAGCTTTTAAAAGACTTTCCACAAATTAAGCTAGAGCATTTGGATACTAATTATCGTAGTAAAAAGATCATTGTTGATT
This sequence comes from Campylobacter sp. IFREMER_LSEM_CL2256, assembly GCF_025771645.1. Taxonomy (NCBI): domain Bacteria; kingdom Pseudomonadati; phylum Campylobacterota; class Epsilonproteobacteria; order Campylobacterales; family Campylobacteraceae; genus Campylobacter; species Campylobacter sp. IFREMER_LSEM_CL2256. The sequence goes on along the minus strand of NZ_JAKMQQ010000006.1, from coordinate 54,213 downwards.
ATGTCAATGACACCTTTAAAGATAAATTTTTTGATAGCTTTTTAAATCCTAGCTTTACTTTGCAAAAAAGCGTTAAAGAAGGTGGGTATGTAGAAATTTTGCAAAATCACATCCCTAGTAAAGATAGTTCTGTTTATGAAGCAAGTGCTAAAGAAGCTTTAAAAATCATCCATAGACTTTTAGAAAAAGGCATTAAGCTTGATGATATTTGCATTTTAGTATGGGTCAATAAAGACGCCACTTTGATTCAAGAATTTCTTGAAGAAAATGGCGTTAAAGCTTATACGCAAAGCAATGTTCCTTTGTTAGATTGTATTAGCGTAAGAGTGCTTTTTGAGTATGCAAAGGCTTGTGTGCTTAAAGATGAGTTTAGTTTGTATTTTGTAAATGATATTTCAAAAAAAGAACTTAGTTATCTTGAGCTTGATCTAAACCGCAGTGTAGGTGAAATTTTAAAATACTTGATTGATTATTTAAAGCTTGATCTAAGTGATGTTAATCTTATCGCTTATTTAGAGCATGCAAGTACTTTTGATAATTTTTTTGATTTTTTATTTAGTCCTTGTAAATTAAGTTCTTTACAAGCGCAAAATGATGGAGTTAGCATTATGACCGTGCATAAGTCTAAGGGGCTTGAATTTGAAAATTTAATCGTGCTTGATAGACTTAGTAAAAAAGCTCCAGACACTGATACTTTAATGTTTGAGTATGATTTAGAGCAAGGTTGGGAAATAAAATACAGACATAGTGCTAGAGAATACCTTGAAGATGATAGCTATAATACCTTTTTAGACAAAAGAAAAAAACTCCAAACAGAAGATGAGATAAATTGTCTATATGTAGCACTTACTAGAGCTAAAAATTCTCTTTTTGTTATAAAAAATGATGAAAATTATAAGGGTTTTAAAGGATATTTTAAAGATTATGAAGAAAAGCAAATAGGTATTTTAGAAGAACAACTTTCAAAAACAAATGAGCCTTTGGAAAATTTAGAGCAAATAGAAAGCTTTGAAGAATTTCAAAAGGTAAATTTGCAAGAAGTTAAAGTTAAAAACTATTTTACAAGTGAGCAAATACATTTTGGCTTGGCTTTGCATGAATTTTTACAATATTTTGATTTTAACGCTAAAAATAATTTTGAATTTTGTAAGCAAATGGTGTATAAAAAATATCGTTTTTACTTAGATGATGAAGCTTTTGATGAGCTTTTTAAAAGACTTACTATGCTTTTAAAAGATGAGAGTTTTAACGCACTTTTAGTGGGTAAAAAGTTACTTAAAGAGCAAATCATCACTTATAAAGGCGAGCAAAAACAGCTTGATATGCTTGCATTTGATGATAATGAAGCCATCATTATAGATTATAAAACAGGTTTAAATTTAAACGAGCATAAAAAGCAAGTTTTACTTTACAAAGAAGCCATAGAAAAAATCTTAACCAAGACTTCCACTAAGGCTTTTTTGGTGTATGTTTTAAAGGATAGAGTGGAGATAGTGGAGGTTTAATAATCTATTTTATTAAATATTAGGTTCTATTAGAAAAATTTCCATTTCTATCTAAAAGCCCATATTCTCCATTTAGTTTAACTTCAGCTAAACCTTTGTTAAAACTCCAAGCATAATCAAATTTAGGCTCTACTAATCGATTTCCATTTTCATCTATAAAGCCATACTTTTCATTTAGTATGATTATTGCAAGCCCCTCACTAAAGTCATCAATCCAATCATAGATTAATTTTACAACAACTTCATCATTAGTGTTTATTAAACCACATTTGTTATTTAATACAACTCTTGATAAACCTCGATTAAAATTGCTGACTACATCATATTTTGCTTCTATTAATTGATTTCCGTTTTTATCTATAAAACCCCATCTTCCATTTAGTTTAAAACCAGCAAGATTTTCACTAAATTCTAAAACTTCTTCATATATAGGTTTTATTACAATCTCTTCATTTTCATTCATAAAACCATAATTATTTCCCGTTCTAATTATTATCAAACCTTCCTTAAAATCACCTAGCTTAATAATTTCAGGGTTCATTATTTATCCTTTCAATAAATCTATAAAGTTATTTAATCTTTAGATACAATATTACCTTTTTTGTCAATATATACCCATTTTCCGTTTAGCTTAACTCTTGCTTTTCCACCACTAAAATACCATACATCATCAAATTTAGGTTTTATTACAAATTCCCCATTTGTATTTATAAATCCCCAAGTATTATATAGCTTAACAGCTGCCATTTTTTCATAAAAATTTCCGATAAAATCAAATTTAGGCTCTAAAACTATCTCTCCCTCTTTATTTATTAAGCCAACTTTTTCGTTTGATTTGATTATTGCAAAATTTTCTTTAAAATTACCAATATCATCAAGAGTAGGTTTTATTGTGATTTTTCCATTGTTATTGACAAGCCCTAATTTTCTGTTTAAGACAATAAATATTAGATCTTCATTAAAATATATATAGTTAAATTTTGGTTCGATTATAACGCTTCCATTTTTGTCTATTATTCCCCATTTATGATTAAATTTAACCAACGTAAATTCTTTCTTAAAATAAAAATCATCAAATACATTTTCAACTAAAATTTTATTATTTTCATCGACCAAATTCCATTGATCATTATCTTTGATAGCTCTTAGATCCTTATGTTTGTGTATATAAGCACTTATGCAAGCTTTACTATCTCCCTTGTCACATTTTTCTTTGTAGATAGCTTGGAGTATTTTACAACTTGCTTCATCATTGAGGCATTTGCTTTCAAGTTCGCTTATGTAAATTCGGCTATATTTTCCACCGTAAAAATACTGATACACGCTAACTAAAGCTATCAAAAACAAAATCATCACACTAGCTATGATTTTACTTTTGTGTTTTACGATGAATTCTTTTCTATGTTTGAGTTTCTTTTCTCTTTCTTCTTGGGCTGTTTTTATCTCTTCTTCGATTTTTCTTTTTCTTTCTTCTTCTAATCTTTTTAATTCTTCTTGTCTTTGTCTTTCTTTTTCTAGTTTTTCTTTTGCTTGTGGATCGTATAGTTCATTACTTCCACATTCTTTACAAAATTTAGCTACATCTAAATTTTTCATATTGCAACGTTTGCAAATAAGCATCATTCACCCCTTGCTTGTTTTATGATTTCATAGGCTAGATTGATCTTTTTCATCATCTCTTGGGCTATCTTTAAAAGTTCAGGTGGAAGCTCTTTAGAATGAAGATTATCATAGTGGTATTCTTTAGCTAGTTTTCTATAATTTTTCTTAACACTTTCAAAATCATCATTTGGATGAGAATTTAAAATTTCATAGGCTTGTTCTAGGGTGATTTTTATTTCATCTTGGTGTTTTTCTTGTTTTTGCTGAGTGTTTTCATGTGTGAAATTATAAATTTGCTCATATCTTATTTTTATTTCCCTAAAGCTTATGAGGTTTAATCCAAGTCCTATGATGATATTTTCCATTAAGGTGTTTTCATTTATACTCATTTGTTTATCATAATATATTAGATCAAGCAATAAACATATAAGAAAATCTGCTTCTTTCTTGCTTATGCGTATGTTAGAGCAAAGCTCACTAATGCTTCTATCTTGACTTTTCTCATACTCAAAAATACTTGCATAAGTATTTCTAAAGCCACTATACTCTTTAGTATAAAACATTTCTATCTTATCAAGTAAAGAAGATATAAATTTAGATAAATCTTGAGTAATGATTTTATTATCTACTTTGGCAACTTTTGCTAAAAAAGCAACCATGATAGCAGGATTTTTACTATAAATATAATCAAATTTTTGTCTTGCAACATGGTATAATTCTTTTCCGCAAAATATACAAAATTTAGCGTCTTTATCAGGATTAAATTCTGAGCAATGCTTACAAATTCTATATTCTTGAGTTTTAAATTTTAAAGAAAACAAAATAAAACCTTATTTTTAATATAATAAAAAGTTATTTTATAAAGAACTTACTTAAAATGTGCTATTTTACTTTTATCTTCAAAAATTAATCAAAATATTTAAGCTTTAAATATTCTTAAATTAAGTATTAATTAAGCTAAAATAATTATAATCTCATTTTTAAAAAAATTTTTGGCAAAGGTAAGATGATGACAAAGATAACAAAGCCAAACGAAGTAAAACGCGAATGGATCGTTTTAGACGCTGAAGGAAAGCGTTTTGGTCGTCTTTTAACAGAAGTAGCGACTATTTTAAGAGGTAAAAATAAACCTTGCTATACTCCAAATGTTGATTGTGGAGATTATGTAATCATTATCAATGCTTCTAAAGCAGTTTTCACAGGTGCAAATAAAGCAGAAGATAAACTATACCACAGACATTCAGGGTATTTTGGAAGTGTAAAAAGTGAAAAATTTGGTGATTTATTAGAAAAAAATCCAGTTAAATTATATAAATTAGCAGTTCGTGGTATGCTACCTAAAACAAACCTAGGTAGAGCTATGCTAAAAAAATTAAAAATTTATGCAGGTAGCGAACATCCTCATACTGCTCAAATTGCTAATAAAGGAAAATAATCATGGCAACAACATACGCAACAGGTAAAAGAAAAACCGCTGTAGCTAAAGTTTGGGTAAAAGCTGGTAGTGGTAAAATCATCGTTAATGGTATGGATTTAAACACTTGGCTTGGCGGACATGAAGCTATAAAATTAAAAGTAGTTCAGCCTTTATTAGTAACTAAGCAAGAAACTTCTATAGATATTAAAGCAACAACTTTAGGCGGTGGATACAGCGCTCAAGCTGAAGCTTTAAGACATGGTATTTCAAGAGCTTTAGCTGCTATGGATGCAGATTTTAGAGCATTATTAAAACCAAAAGGACTTCTTACTAGAGATAGTAGAACTGTTGAGCGTAAAAAATACGGTCGCAGAAAAGCAAGAAGAAGCCCACAATTCTCTAAACGTTAATCTTTTTTGGATCCATTTTTGGATCCATTTTTTCTTTCATTTTTTTAAAAAAATCATATTTTTTCATATATTTTAGTTTTGTTTAAAATTATAGGATTTTTTATTTATAATAAACTTTTATAATTTCAAAGTCCGATCAGGGAAACCTCCTTTTTGTAGTAAATTTAAGCCCCTTACCCAAAAGGGGCTTATTTTATTTTAATCTTCATTTTATATAATACCCCATTTATTTTCATTTTTAAGGATAGACGATGAAAAAAATCATAGGATTGGTTAGTTTAGTTAGTGCTTTGTTTGCTTTTGATACTAGCAAAATAGAAATCACTCCAACCTTTAACTACACAACTCCAGAAGGAAATTTAGATCTTAAAAATTATGGTGGAGTGGGATTGAGATTTGGTTATCATTATGATGGTTTATGGCTAGATCAGGCTGAACTTGGCTTAGAGTATTATGACAATGCAAAATATAATAATCCAAACGATAATACACATACAGATACTAGTGTTTCAAGATTTTATGTAAATGCTATTAAGGGAATTGATCTGGCTAATCATGTATATTTATATGGTTTGTTGGGAACAGGTTATGAGTATTTGAGTCATGGAGCTTATGAAAATAAAAGTGGTATGTTTGCTCAATATGGTGCAGGTTTTAAATTTGCACTTGGAGAAGATTTGGCTTTAAGACTTGAAGCAAGAGATCAAATTAAATTCAATAATGGTGAACATAATTTGATTTCTAGTGTTGGCTTGAGTTTTTATTTTGGTAATAAAGCTCCAAAAACTCCTCAGCCTACAACTAAGCAAATCGAAGAAAAACCGCAAACAAAACAAATTGATAAATCATGTCCAGAACCAAGAAAAGGTGCTTTACTTGATCATATAGGTTGTGAAAAGACAATAGCACTTGAAGGACATTTTGGTTTTGATCAAATCATTATAAACCCTGAGTTTGCACAAAAAATCCAAGAAGTAGGTAAGGTTTTAGAAGAAAACCCACAATATTATACTATTTTAGAAGGTCACACAGATAGTACAGGAACTAAAGCTTATAATCAAAAATTATCATTAGAGCGTGCTAAGGCAGTTGCGAAAGAACTTGAAAAATCAGGTGTTGCTAAAGAAAAAATTGCAACTAAGGGCTATGGTTTTGATAGGCCAAAAGTAAGCAATGATACTAAAGAAGGCCGTGCGCAAAATAGACGCGTGGAAGCAAAATTTTTCATTAAAGAATAAACTTTGTTAAAAAAGACAATTTTGTTTGACTTAGATGGCACTTTGATAGACTCTACAAGTGCCATTTTAGATGGTTTTGATGCTGCTTTTAAAGCTTTTAGTGTGCCTTTAAGAGATCATGAGGCCATTAAAGCTTTAATAGGCTTTCCTTTAGATGTAGCTTTTGAAAAACTTGGAGTGCCAAAGGAAAAAACAAGTGAGTATATTAATGCTTATAGAAGCGTATATCAAAAAATCTATATAGAGCAAACTTCTTTGCTCTCTTTGGCAAAAGAAAGTGTATATGAGGCTAGTTTGTTTGCTGATTTAGCTGTTGTAACGACTAAAAGTTCTAAATTTTCTAAACCTTTACTTGATCATTTAGGTATAGGAGAATACTTTAAAGTTATCATAGGTAGAGATGATGTAACTCACCCAAAACCAAATGCTGAGCCTATTTTATTAGCTTTAGAAAAATTATCTAAAGGTAAAGAAAATGCATTTATGATTGGAGATACTCATTTAGATATCCAAGCAGCTTGTAATGCTGGCGTTAAACCCATAGCAGTGAGTAGTGGTTATGAAAGCAAGGAAAGTTTAGCTAAATTTAAAATTCCACTTTTTAAAAATACTTATGAGGCAATAGAGTATATAAAAAATATCCGATAATTTCACACTCAAACTCCATACTTATAAATAATAAAAATTTTTTATCATTGTTTAAGACAATTCAAGATAAAGTAGCTATTGATTTTAAGTAATTATTTTAATTATAAGGATAATTAGATGAGTAAAATAATGAAAACAATGGATGGTAATGAAGCAGCAGCTTATGCAGCTTATGCATTTACAGAAGTTGCTGGAATTTATCCTATTACCCCAAGTTCACCAATGGCAGATTATACTGATATATGGGCTTCTCAAGGTAAAAAAAACCTTTTTGGAGTACCGGTTAAAGTTGTAGAGATGCAAAGTGAAGCAGGAGCGGCAGGGACGGTTCATGGTTCTTTGCAAGCTGGCGCTTTAACTACTACTTATACTGCCTCTCAAGGACTTTTGCTAAAAATACCAAATATGTATAAAATCGCAGGTCAGCTTTTACCTGGGGTTATTCATGTGGCAGCTAGAGCTTTGGCTTCTCAAGCACTATCTATCTTTGGCGATCATCAAGATATTTATGCAGCAAGACAAACAGGTTTTGCTATGCTTTGCTCACATTCTGTGCAAGAAAGTATGGATTTAGCAGGTGTTGCGCATCTAGCAGCTATTAAAGGTAGAGTGCCTTTTATGCATTTTTTTGATGGTTTTAGAACAAGCCATGAAATTCAAAAAATCGAAGTGATGGATTATGCACATTTTGATCGTTTGCTTGACCGTGAAGCTTTATTAGAATTTAGAAATTCCTGTCTAAATCCAGAAAATCCAAAAACAAGAGGTACAGCTCAAAATGATGATATTTATTTTCAAACAAGAGAGTTAGCAAATAAATATTATGAAGCTATTCCTGACATTGTTAATGAATATATGCAAGAAATTTCAAAAATTACAGGAAGAGAATACAAACCTTTTGTATATTATGGGGATAAAAACGCAACGCGCATTGTAGTAGCAATGGGTTCAGTGACTGAAGCTTTAAAAGAGGTTGTAGATCATCTAAATAGTAAAGGCGAAAAAGTAGGGGTTTTAAAAGTTCATTTATATAGACCATTTAGTTTAAAATATTTATTTGATGTAATGCCTCAAAGTGTTGAAAAAATTGCTGTATTAGATAGAACTAAAGAGCCAGGAAGTTTAGGCGAGCCACTTTATTTGGATTTAAAAAGTGCATATTATGGAAAAGAAAAAGCACCTTTAATCGTTGGTGGTAGATATGGACTTTCTTCAAAAGATGTTGATCCTGCTCAACTTCTAGCGGTTTTTGAAAACCTAAATCAAGCAAATCCAAAAGATGGTTTTACCATAGGAATTAATGATGATGTGACCTTTACTTCATTGCCTGTGGGAGAAAAAATTTCTTTGGGTGATGAGAGTACTATAGAGTGCCTATTCTATGGACTTGGTGCTGATGGTACTGTAGGGGCAAACAAAAACTCTATTAAAATTATAGGGGATAAAACAGACTTTTATGCACAAGCTTATTTTGCTTATGATTCTAAAAAATCAGGTGGTTATACAAGAAGCCATTTAAGATTTTCTAAAAAACCTATCACTTCAACTTATCTAGTTTCTACACCGCATTTTGTAGCGTGTTCAGTGGCTGCTTATTTAGAAATTTATGATGTTTTAGCAGGCATTAGAAAAGGTGGAACTTTCCTTTTAAATAGTATTTGGAGTGCGCAAGAGACTATTAAGAAGATTCCAAATGCAGTAAAAAGGGTTTTAGCGCAAAAAGAAATTAATTTTTATATTATTAATGCTACAAAACTTGCTAGAGAAATAGGACTAGGTAGTAGAACAAATACAATTATGCAATCAGCGTTTTTCAAGCTTGCTAATATCATTCCTTTTGAAGATGCGCAAAAATATATGAAAGAATTGGCTTATAAATCATATAGTAAAAAAGGTGATGCTATAGTTGAGATGAATTACAAAGCTATTGATGTGGGTGCAGATGGACTTGTAAAAGTTGATATTGATCCTTCTTGGGCAAATTTAGCTGATGAAGTTAAAGAAGAAACTATAGCCTATAAAGGCACTGAGTTTGTTGAAAAAATCGCAAAACCTATGAATGCAGCTAAGGGAGATGATTTACCAGTTTCGGCATTTTTGGGTTATGAAGATGGTAGTTTTGAGCATGGTACTACTGAGTATGAAAAAAGAGGCGTTGGTGTTATGGTGCCAAGATGGATAGAAACTAATTGTATTCAGTGTAATCAATGTGCTTCAGTGTGTCCGCATGCGGTTATTAGACCTTTCTTGATTGATGAAGAAGAATTAAACAATGCTCCAGCAGGTGTAAAAGAACATAGTTTAAATGCAAAAGGCGTAAAAGAGCAAAAATTAAATTTCAAAATTCAAGTTTCGCCACTTGATTGTACAGGTTGTGAGCTTTGTGTGCATGAGTGTCCAACTAAAGAAAAATCTTTAGTAATGGTTCCACTAGGTGAAGAGCTTGATCATGGTGAGCAGGAAAATGCAGATTATTTATTCAAAAAAGTAAGCTATAAAGATAATATCTTAAATAGAGAAAATGCAAAAGGTATTCAATTTGCTCAACCTTTATTTGAATTCCATGGAGCATGCCCAGGGTGTGGAGAAACTCCTTATATCACTTTAATCACTAGATTGTTTGGTGAAAGAATGATTATCGCTAATGCAACGGGTTGTAGTTCTATTTATGGTGGTTCAGCTCCTTCAACTCCATATAGAAAAAGTAATAAAAATGGTCATGGACCAGCTTGGGGTAATTCTTTATTTGAAGATAATGCTGAATTTGGTCTTGGTATGAAAATAGCAACTGAAACAACAAGACATAAAATTGAGCAAATCATGAATGAAAGTATGCAAGAAGTTCCTAATGCGCTTTCTGCATTATATAAAGAATGGATTGCAAATAAAGAAGATTCTAAAGCTTCTTTAGAGCTAAGAGATAAGTTAGTGCCATTGCTAGAAGAAAATAAACAGATTAAAACTGTAAATGCTATTTTAGAACTGAAAAGCTATTTAAGTAAAAAATCACATTGGATTTTTGGTGGTGATGGTTGGGCTTATGATATAGGTTATGGTGGGCTTGATCATGTTTTAGCAAGTGGTGAAAATGTAAATATTTTAGTGCTTGATACTGAAGTGTATTCTAATACTGGAGGTCAAAGCTCAAAATCTTCAAGAACAGGTTCAGTAGCTCAATTTGCTGCAGCAGGTAAGCCAGTGCAGAAAAAAGATCTAGGTCAAATTGCTATGACTTATGGTTATATTTTTGTAGCTCAAGTAAATTCTAATGCAAATTATGCGCAATTGTTAAAAGCAATAATAGCAGCAGAAGCTTATGATGGACCTTCTTTGATTATTGCTTATTCTCCTTGTATAGCTCACGGTATTAAAGGTGGGCTTGGAAATTCAGGAAATCAAGCAGAACTTGCCACAAAATGTGGATATTGGCCAACTTATATTTATGATCCACGTTTAGAAGCAGAAGGTAAAAATCCTTTAACAATTTCTTCTAAAGAGCCTGATTGGGATTTGTATGAAAGCTTTTTAATGAATGAAGTGCGTTATAATTCTTTGAAAAAATCAAATCCTGAGCAAGCAAAAGAATTATTTGAAAAAAATAAAGCAGAAGCACAACGCCGTTATAGACAACTTAAACGTCTAGCAAGTGCTGATTTTAGTAATGAAAATTAAAATTTGCTTCGATTTTTACTTGTGAATTTATGGGTGCTTAGCGCTTTTGGTACTAAGTACCCATTTTTGAATCAAGATTGCAGTAATATTGATTTTTCTTTGATTCAAGATCCTTTTTTTCAAAAGACTACAAATATAAAATCTGATTTTTCTTTGCAAGCTATCATTTCTAATAAAGTTAAGATTAATGATAAATGGTATGCTTTAAATGATGATATTGAAGGTTTTAAGATTGTTGAGATTAAAAATTCTCAAGTTGTATTGATAAAGGAAGAAAAAATCATGGTTTTAAAATTGTATGAAAAAAATAATATTTTTATTTATTAGCATCTTAACTTTTACAAACGTTTTTGCTTCACAGTGTCATCAACGCTTTTTTGATATAAGTGTAGAAAATAAAACTTCTTTGATTGAAATTTTAAATGAACTTGGTAGAGAATGTGGTTTTAGCATTATAATAAAAGATTCATTAGCCAGAGAAAAGTTAAATCATACTCAAAACTATCTGCACATAAGAAAAATGTCTTTAAGGGAAATTTTTAAACTTTTATTGATGGAAAATAATCTTGCTTATGAGTATGAAAAAAATATTTTAAAAATTTATGGAAGACAAGTTAAAACTTTTAAAGTGCATTATATAAGCTCTATTAGAGAAGGGCAAAGTATTACCAAAGCTTCAGTGGATTCAAGACCTAAACAGGGTGATTATGATAGTGCTAAAGAAGCAGATAATTTGGTCATTAGCACGGATAAATTTGATTTTTGGGAAAAAATTTCAGAAGAAATACAAGCTTTATTAGATGAAAATACAACTAAACCTATTATTAATACTAATGCAGGGATTATCACTTTAAATGCTACTTTGTATGAGCTTACAAGGGTTGAAAAATATTTAAAAGATTTAAATAAAAGACTTAAAAAACAAGTTTTAATTGATGTAAGTATAGTTGCAGTACATTTAAATAAAAGTCATTCAAGTGGGATTAACTGGCAAGATCTTGCTTTTAAACTTAATGGAGATGATAATGATTTTATAATCAATAAAGGCGGTGTTAAAAATATTAATCTTAAAGCTAATGTTGAAACTAAGGCTATTTTAAATTTATTACAAGAAAATGGTAAAACTACTGTACTTTCTAATCCAAAACTTATGGCACTTAATAATCAGCAAGCTATTATTTCCATAGGTGATACGATTAATTATCAAGTAAAAGAAAGCTCTAAGGGTACTGAAAATGGTACAACTATTAGTGAAACTTATAATAATTATTCTATTTTTGTAGGAATTTTACTAAATATTTTGCCAGAAATTTCAGATGATCATAAAATCATGCTTAGGATTAATCCTAGTTTGAGTGATTTTAAATATAGTGTTGATAATCATAGACAAAATAAACCAAGAAATATAGCACCAGATACTATACAAAAAAAGCTTTCTACTGTAGTTGAAGTTGATGATGGACAAACTTTAATTTTGGGTGGATTGATTAGTAAAAATACGATTAGTAACCATAATGAAGTAAGTGCTTTATCTAAAATACCACTTTTTGGTGCTTTATTTCAAGGAAAGCAAAATTTAGAAGATATTAGTGAAATAGTTTTTATCATCAAGCCAAGTTTAATAAGAGCTGATAAAAAAGTATTAAGTTTGAAAGAATTAGGTTTTGAACATGAAGATGATATGTTTTAATTTTTTAATTTGTTTATCTTTTTTAAATGCAATGAATATTCAAAATGAAAGTTTTGAGCAAAATGTATTCTATGAAAAATTTATTAATCACCCAAGTTATGAAAATGCTTTAAATTTGGCTAAATATTTTTATCAAATAAAAGATTATCAAAAGGCCGTTTTTTGGGCTATTGAGGCAAATGAATTTGAGTTGTTGGAAAAAGAAGCATGATTAGTTTTTATCAATGCTAAATTAAAACTTGGAAAGCATGAAGATGCTTTAAGAGCTAAAGAAGAGTATGAAAAACTTTTAGGAAATTATTTTGAATGACGCAAAAACAATAAAAGAACTTTCTTTGCAAGAATTAGCCTTAGAGTATAAATTGGAAATTTTAGACTTAAATCAAAATCTTAAAATAGAAAAATATCTCCATGTTTTGCCTTTTTCTTTAATAGAACAATATAATATTTTTTGTTTTTATGAAGATGATGAAAATATTCATATAGCTTCTTTAAAACCTTTAGATGAGAGTATTTTAGAAAAAATACAAAATTTATACCGCTTAAAGGTTATTAAAATTTTTCTTTGTGATTTTACACAATTTAAATTCTTACTAGAAAGGATTAAATTTTTAATTTGCTTTCAAAACTATCTTGATAAATTAGAGCTTAATTTAAAAAGTGATGAAAATAAAGATGAGTTTTTATTAGAGCAGTTTTTGAATTTAATTTTAACTTATGCTTGTTTTTTAAGAGCAAGTGATATTCACTTGGAGCCTTTGGAAAATGAAGTTTTGATAAGATTTAGAATAGATGGAGAATTAAAATATATCCATAGTCTTGATGTGGATTCTTATCAGGCTTTATTAATGCATATAAAAATCATTGCCTTGCTTAATGTAGCCGAACAAAGACAAGCTCAAGATGGGAGTTTTTCTAAGATAATCTTAGAGCAAAAGTATGACTTTAGAATTTCAATTATGCCTTTGTTATTTGGGCAAAGTGTGGTGGTTAGGATTTTAAAACAAGATGAGCATGTTTTAAAACTTGATAGACTTTTTATTAAAGAAGAAAATTTAATCTATTTGAAAAAATACATGAACGCACCTTATGGTTTGATTTTATTTTGCGGGCCAACGGGGAGTGGTAAAAGCACTTTTATGCATGCTATTTTAAACGAGCTTGATCAAAATAAAAAAATCATTACTCTAGAAGATCCTATAGAATATAAACTTAAACATGCTCAGCAAATTTTGTTAAATTCTAAAACTGGTTTTGATTTTCACAAGGCTTTAAGAGCGGTTTTAAGGCAAGATCCTGATGTGATTATGGTGGGTGAAATCAGAGATGAGGAGAGTTTGGATATAGTTTTAAAAGCTTCTTTAAGTGGACATTTAGTTTTAAGCACCTTGCATACTAATGGTGCTATAGAAGCTATTTTTAGAATGAAACACATGGGTGCAAAAGAATATTTAATAGCTTATGCGCTTAATTTGATCATAGCTCAACGTTTGGTAAGAAAATTATGTGAATGTAAAGAACTTAGCGATGAAAAATTTCATTTTCAAAATCAAGTTTTTGAAGGAAAATTTTATAAAGCAAAGGGTTGTGCTAAGTGTATGTATAGTGGATATAAAGGGCGTTTAATGGTGGCTGAGTTTTTATTTTTAGACCATAATTTAAAAAGTATGATAGAAAATAATGCAAATTATGAAAATATTTTAACATATGCTTTAAAAAAAGGCTTTTTAACTTTAGGTATGGATGTTTTGGAAAAAGTTAAGCTTGGTTTAACAAGTGTAGATGAGCTAAGAAAGATTGGTTTTTGAAAAAATTTATTATTTCTTATATCTTAAAACAAGAGCAAAAGCAATGTGCAATTAAAGCTAAAAATCTATATGAAGCTAGAAATATTGCACAAAAATCATTTGAAAATATTATTAGTGTTGAAGAATACTTTGGGACAACAAAACATAAAATTAAAGAAGAAGAGCTTATTTTTATCCTTAAAGATTTAAGTATGGTTTTAAAAGCAGGATTAAGCTTACAAGAAGCTATTTTAGAATTTACAAGATTAAATCATGATATGCATATAGCTACAATATTTAGTGTGATTTATAATAAACTCAAAAATGGAAGCTCTTATAATGAAGCTTTTAGAGGTGTTTTAAATTCTAGAGAATGTGCTGTTTTAAAAATTTGTGATGGTAAGGAGGATTTATATAGGGCTTTTGAGATTATCATTAATCTAAAAGAGAAAAACCTTCATAATTTTAAGCAGTTTAAAAAGTCTATAACTTATCCACTTTTTGTTTTTACATGTATTATTTTAGCTTTTTTTGTACTGATGATTTTGGTTTTGCCTGAATTTAAAACTTTATTTTTGCAACTTGAACTAGATTTGCCAAAAATCACTCAAATTCTTTTTGTTTTAGGAGATTTTTTTAAACATTTTTATGTATTTATTTTATTAGGTATGGGATTTTTTATAATGCTTGCTTACTCTTTTAGAAAGTCTTTGTTTTTTCATAAAATTCTTTTTTATTCTCCCATTTTTGGAAAGATAATATTTTATCAAGATAAATTTTGTTTTTTCTTGATTTTTTCTTATTTATTGAAAGCAGGGGTGGATATAAAAAGAGCTTTTGAGCTTGCTTGTGAAGGTATAGAAAATCAATTTTTTAAAAACAAAATGTTTATTATAAAGACTTCATTTGAATCAGGACTTGATCTAGATCAAGCTTTTTTCAAAATAAAGCTTTTTGAATCTTTTGCGATAAGAATGTTAAATTTAGCTTTAAAAAGTTCTAAACTAGATGAGAGTACTTATGAGCTTGCTTTATTTTATGAACATAAAAAAGAAAATTACACTCAAAGACTTTTAAGTGTTTTAGAGCCTTTGATGACAATTTTTATGGCGAGTTTGATTTTAGTTTTAGCCTTGGGTGTATTTTTACCTATGTGGCAAATTAGTCAAGGAATTTAAACAAGATAATCATAAGCAACCTTAGCTATAGTTAAAGCAACCATAGTTAAAAAGAGTTTTTTGATAAAAGTTCCTTGTGTTTTTAAGACTAGTTTTGAGCCTACAAAGGCACCTAAGACTTGGCCTATACCCATTAAAATACCAACTTTCCAAAGTACTTCATAAGAGTATAAAAACACCCCTAAAGCCACTACATTGCTAGTGAAATTTAAGATTTTAGTATTAATGCTTGCATTTTTCATACTAAAACCAAGAAATATTACACAAGCAAAAATCCAAAAAGACCCAGTTCCAGGCCCTAAAAAGCCATCATAAAAGCCAAGCAATAAACCAAAAGTGACTTGAAAGCTTGTGGTACTCATTTTTGCTTCATTATGAACATTTCCTAAATTAGGCTTAAAAATAGTATAAAGAAAAACTAAAGCTAGGCATATTAGCACAATGATTTTAACAGCGTTTTGATCTATTAGTAAAACTGCATAAGTACCAATAACAGCTCCAATTGCGGTAAATAAAATACCTAAAGCAATTTTTTCTATATTCATATGTTTTCTATAAGATAAAACCGCAGTAAGTGAGCCAAAAGTGCTTTGAAGTTTATTGGTAGCTAGGGCTAAATGAGGAGGGATCCCGCAAGCAAATAAAGCAGGTATAGTAATAAGTCCACCACCACCTACAATCGCATCAACACAGCCTGCAAAAGCAGCAACAAAAAATAAAATCACATAATAAGTTAATTCAAGCTCCATAAGCTTTCCTTGTTTTGTCCGATTCTATATAGAGCAAAATCATATTTTATAGGATCTTGTGGATCAAATTTTTTAAGACTTTGAGTAAGCTCTAAAACACTTTTAAAATCATAAATCTTACGCTTTAAAAGCTTAAGTTTTAATGAAACTTTATGAGTATGGGTGTCTAAGGGTATAAGTAAATCTTTTTTATCGATATTTTTAAACAAACCCAAATCAAGCTCATCTTTTCTTACCATCCACCTAAGATACATATTGTATCTTTTTAAAGGACCTTTTGGAGTTTTAAATTCTTTTGAAAAGAAAAACTCATAACCATAGCTTTTATAAGGATTAAGTTTATAAATTGTTTCTATAAAAGCTTTTATTGCATGTGTGATGTTTTGCTCTTTTTGATAAGTTTTAGTGAAAATATTTTCTATACTATCTTCATTTTTTAAGCGTTTAAGTGTGATAAAAATTTGAGCTATATCTTGAGAGTTTTGAAAGCGGTATTTTAGATCTTTGCATTCTTTTTTAATAATCTCATCATTTCTTTCAAACAAGGAAAAATCAAGTTTTTTTAAAAAATTTACAATATTTTTAGCATTTCCATAAGCAAATAAAGCGCAAAGCAAAGCTATGGTTTCATCTTTATAAACACTTGCAATTTGCAAAGGATCAGGATGAGAGAAAAGCTCTTTTTGGGTATTTTTACTTAAAATAGTCTCATCTAAAAGAGCTTTAATTTGCATTAAGATTTTAAACCAAGTAAGGTTTCAAGCATTTGATCAACAGTAGTTACGATTTTAGCTGCAGCGCCATAACTTGCTTGATATTGTATAAGCGCTGCTAATTCTTCGTTAGTATTTACACCACTTTTTGATTGATATTCTGCATAGGCTGTATTAAATACTGTCATATTAGTTGCATGCGCAAAACCATTGCTTTCAGCATCTGAAGCAATTTGACCTGTAAATTTTCTATAATATCCATCTAAAGACATAGTATCAACTGTACCATCTTTATTATAAAAATTTACTTTTTGATTTTGAAGTTGCAACATAGCATTGGCTACATCATTGTTTCCATCAACTCCATTTGAGCTTGCTTTTAAGCTATTTGGATCATTTCTAATGCTTGAATTTACATTGATATTGCTTGCATCTTGACCATTAAAAAATGAAGATACATTTAAAGCCCCTGGGAAATTTGTACCATTGTCTTTAAAAGCTATTTTATAACCTTCTTTTAAGCCATTGATTTGGAAATTTCCACTATCACTTTTTCCATCATAATGATAAAAGGCTTGAAAATAATCATTTAAATCATTACCAGGTTTTGCATCATGGTTGTCATCTATATCTGCATTGATTTGTTTAATAACATCTTCTATAGTGGTATTAACATCTATTTTTATAGTTCTTTTAGCTGCTTCTTTACCTTCGTTGTCATATATGATGATATCAAAACTACCCGCTTGAATATTTTTATCATAACTCATTAAAGAAGTATCAGGTTTTAAACCTTTTAAATCATCCGAATTTACTTTATCAGTTGCTGCTTGAGCATAGACATTATTAGTTTGAGTTATAAGTGTTTTTGTAAAGGTATTGAGCATATCTTTATACTCTTGCAATTTTCCATCGCTGTAAGTATCGTGATTGCCATCATAGTTTCTACCTCTAAGGTCAAGCTGAGCTCCAAGTTGTCCACCTGAAATTTTACTAGTTAAATCATAGCGGTTTTCATCATTTACTTCATAATAAATTTGATAAAATCCATTAGGATTATTATCATCTAATTTTAAAGGATGAAAGCTAGAGCCATTGACTATGCTAAAACCTTGAATACTTAAATCATAATATCTTCCAGAATCAGTCATAGTAGATTCTAGGGTGCTATCTTGAGAGCTTTTCCCTTTCCAGGCTACTGCATCAACTAATTTTGAAAGTCTAAGTTCAAGTTCATCTCTTCTATCTCTTAATTGATTAGCATTATCAGTTGGTAAAACTTCTTCGTTTTCAAGTTGTTTGTTGATATTTGCAATTTCTTGACCAATATTATTGATCTCATCTACAGTTTGTCTGATTTGCTCGTTGACAGTTTGTTGCATTTTGCTAAGATCTTGTAGGGTTTTTTGTATGTTTTGAGTTAATGTATTTGCACTATTAACAAGATCTATTTTACTTGCTCCATCACTTGGATTAGAAGCAAAATTATTCCATGCATCATAATAATTTTTATAATCTTGTAAAATACCAGTTCCTTGCATATCAGGAAATCTTTGGCTTGCTTCTTGTAAAATTTGTCCTAAATAATTTGTATAATTTTGTTGAGTAGTGGCATTTTTTAACTCATAATAAGAGTGCTCATCGTGCAATCGTTTTATGGTATCAATTTGTGTGCCTGTTCCTAGGTGTAAACCACCTCTATCAAGAGACATACCTGAGCTTTGCACAGCTCTTTGTCTTGTGTAAAATACTGCGTCTGCATTGGCAATATTATTGCCTGTTGTGTTAATTTGAAGCTCAGCAGCTCTTATGCCACTAACTCCGGTATATAAGCTATCAAAAATTCCCATGACTTAGCCTTTAAACATTAATCTTAAATAATGAATCTGGAATTGTTTTATTGTCTCCATAAGCATTATTTGTTCCATTTTGTTCAAACATTGCATTTAAAAGATTGTCGTAAAAATTTTTAATAATAAGAGCTAGTTTGGCATATTCTTTATTTTTTTGGTGTAAGGTATTTAAATTTTGCTTTAAAAGAGCAAGTTTTTCTTTATCTTCATCATCTAAAAGCTCATCTAAGCCTTTATTGTTTCCTTGGTTACTAAGTTCTACCAAAGCCTTGTCAAGATTTTTTTTAGCAATTTGGAAGTCATTTACAAGTTTAGTTTTATCTTCAACACTTTTACTTACATGTTTATGATTAGCAGCTTGAATTTGCGCTATATCTTCTAAAGTAAGATTGATGAGTTTTTCTAAAATAGAATTTGTTTCATCTAAATATTGTTTAACCATTTTTTATCCTTTCTTAGGCACCAACCCAAAAAAGGATAAAAATTATAATAAAGAATCTGCTATTGCTTTAGAAGTGGCTTGTAGATTGATTTTGTACTCGCCATTTTTAATTTGAGAAGCAATTAAAGATGCTTTACTTTCTTCTGCCTTTTGAGTTTCTTTTGCCTTGTTGTTTTCTTTGTTTTCTGTTTTATTTATATCATTAGTAGCAACCTGAGCTACATAACTTTGATGTATAGGGTTTATCATTTTAAGCCTCCAGTTCTATTGAAAAACTCTAAGAACTATATCGACACTTAAAAAAATAACTTAACCCCTTTCTTTTAAATAATCAAATAATAATTTTGAAAAACCTAACCCCCCGCTTAATGCTTTACTCATAGTATCATTATACATAGATGAATAAATTTCATCACTTGCATCTTTTCCAAATAAAGAATTTTCTTGTTTTAAAGAAATATCTAAAACACTTTTGATTAAAAAAGCTTCAAAAGCGTCAGTTTGTTCTTTTAAAGCTTTATCTTCATCATTTAATGCTTGTATATGAGTTAAATCATTTTTAAAAGCACTATCTGCATAGTTTTTAGCAGCCTTGTAGCTATTGTTGTGTTTAGTAATACTTTCATAAAGTTCGCTACTATAGTTTTTGCTCGCTAAATAATTATCAACTCTCATCATATCACCTCTAATTCAGCACTAATTGCACCAGCTCTTTTTAAATTTTGCATAATAGCTATGATATCATTTGGCGCTGCTCCAAGTTTATTTAGCATTCTAGCTATGTTTGCTACTGTTGTTTTATTGTTTGTGATTTTTAAAGTATTAGATACTGGATCTAAAATACCGCCATCTTTCATATCGATTTCATTTTGTCCTAAAGCTACGGTATTGTTTGGATCTATTTTTATAGTGATATCTTTATGGGTAATTAATATAGGTTCAACTTCTATATTTACTCCCGCTACTATAGTTCCTGTTCTTTCATCGATGATCACTTTACTTTCTGGAGTGTAAGCTATATCTTGTTCTAATACTCTTGCCATAAATTCAACATGAGAAAATTCTTCAGGTTTTGTTAATTTTATAGTTCTAGAATCTAAAGCTTTTGCTATATCTGTATCAAAAATAGTATTTAAAACTCTTTCTATATTGTTAGCTGTTTTAAAATCTGCTTCTTTTAAACTTAAAATCAAATCTTCACTTTGGCTAAAGTTTTGTGGAATTTCTCTTTCTACGACTGCACCATTAATAACATTTGCTGAGGTTGAGTGCGTTCCTGCTGCGCCTGGTCTTGGACTAAGTCCACCTATAGCTAAAGAGCCTTGAGCTACTGCATAAATTTCTCCATCAACCCCTTTTAGAGCTGTCATAAGTAAGGTTCCACCTTGTAAAGATTTGGCATCACCTAAAGAAGCTACGCTTACATCAAGTTTATCCCCACTTCTTGCAAAAGCAGGAAGTTTTGCTGTAACCATTACTGCTGCTGTATTTTTTGATTTTATATCACCTGGGCTAACTTTTACATTCATACCTTGAAGCATATTTGAAATAGATTGTAGTGTAAATTCGCTACTTGTACCATCTCCACTTCCATTTAAACCAACAACCAAACCATATCCTATAAGTTGGTTATCTCTAACACCTACTACATTGGTAAGTTCTTTAATGGTAGCTGCAAAAACGCTTAGACTTAGCACTAAGCTCAAAAATAATATTCTCATCGATTCTTCCTTTAATCTATGCTATTTTCATAAATTAAAGCAAAAAAGGTTCCAAATTTATATAAAGGAGTAAAAACTTAGAGTGGTTGAGCCGAATTTTTTTTCTTTTGTTTTTTCGTAATTTTGTATTTTAGTTGGAGTTTTAAAAGTGCTGTGATGTTCTATGATGATGATTTTAACATTTGATTTTTTTATATTTTCTATCAACTTTAAAGTTTTTTCGTAAATATCAAAAAAACCTTTTCTAATATCAAAGGGTGGATCAAGATATAAAATAATATCTTCTTTGGAATTTTGAATAATTTGAGGGGTTTTTTTAAAAGTATCATCATTAAAGCAAATGGTATTTTGATCAATATTGGAAGCATTTTTTAAAGCAATTTCATAAGCTTTTTTATCTTTTTCTATAGCATAACTTTTTAAGCAGCCATTACTTCTTGCCTCTAATGCCATTAAAGCACTTCCTCCAAAGGCCTCTATGAAAATCTTATCTTGTAAAGAAAAACGCAAAACATTAAAAACACAAGATTTTACTATGCTTTTGGTGCTTCTTGTGGTGTCTAGACTAGGAAGTAAAATTTTTTTACCTTTATAGATTCCACTTTCTATGGTGGTGTAAATTTTTTGAGTTTGTTTTTTTGAGTTTGTTTTTTTATCTTCTTTGTAATTTTTTAAAAAATCTTTTACGCTTTGATATTCTTGTATTTTATGCATTATTATTTTCTTCTTTGATAAGATTTTTTAACTCTGTTTTGTAAAGATCGAATATCGCATCGATTTTTTCATGACTTTCTTGACGTAATTGCTCTAAAATGGCTTCACATTTTTGATTCATAAGTTTTTTTTCACGCATGGCTATTTTATAAGCAATACTTTGCAAACTTGCATTGAAATCATTTAAAGCATTAAGTAATTCCTCTATATTAAAAGGATGAGATAAAAAATTTGATTTTTTATTGATGATAAATTGTGGTTTTTGTGTGTTAACTTTTTCATCACAGACTAAAAAATCACAATCTTTTTTTAAAACTAAAAAATCCCTCAAAGCGATTTCTAAAGTTTTTTCTAAAATTAAATCCTTACATTCAAGAGCGATTTTCATTGATTAAACTCACTTTTAATTTGTGTTTTTTTAAAGTGTATGGTACTATACCTAGAGCTAAATTTGCAAGCTCTGCAAAAGTTAAAATATAAAAATCTTCAAAATTTCTATTTGAAATAGCTTGTAATTCTTTATAACATTTATCAAACATATAAAAAGAATAAAAATTTTCAACTACTAAAAAATCACAACCATTATCATAAGCATCTAATACAACAGAAGCTGCACATTTGTATGCTAATTGGGTGTTTAAATTTAAAAAACTATAGCCACAACTTTTGTATTTTCTTTCAAAATCTATTACATTTGCTTTAAGTACTTTGGCAAGCTCTAAAGAGCAACTTGCGTCTGAAAATCCTTGATATACACCTATATTAAATTGTTCAAAAAAATGCTTAATGTGTTCTTGTTTAAGATGATCTAAAAAAATCTTTGGAGCATATTGGATTTTTTCAATTTTACTCATAATTTCATAAGAGCTACATTCGCAAGCTAAAATATTATCCTCATCCATCATTCTAGAATATTCATCTAAGATATCTTTTGGATCATAATCAATA
The DNA here is from genome assembly GCF_025771645.1 of Campylobacter sp. IFREMER_LSEM_CL2256. NCBI lineage: Bacteria > Pseudomonadati > Campylobacterota > Epsilonproteobacteria > Campylobacterales > Campylobacteraceae > Campylobacter > Campylobacter sp. IFREMER_LSEM_CL2256. Next base: position 31,926 of record NZ_JAKMQQ010000006.1, on the reverse strand, counting down.
ATAAAATAATTTTTACCCAAAGGCTTTTCGCATAATGTGCTTTGAACTCCAACTTTATCTAAAGCATCTTTGATAATATCAAAATAACAAAATAAATCATTATTGCTATTGGTGTAGATTTTGTACATTACTCATTCCTTAAAAAATACTTCTTGCAAGGCCTGATTTTACAAGCATAACTTTTAATTCTTTTAATATAAGATTCATAATCAAGCTCATTTGAAGAAATAAAATTTTTAAATTTTGTGTGATAATAAATTCCTTTTTCTTCATCTGCGACTAATTTTAAAAATTGAGGTGCTTTTTCTGGGTATTTAAGTAGCATTTTATAAGCAAATACAAAAAAGCTATCGCCAAGATATTCAGGTAAAAATTCCCTAACTTCACTTGTATAATATAAAAAATCATATTGTTTATAAAGTTCTATATCGTGTATATCAATAAGTCCTTTAAAAAGCTCTAACTTTTCTAAAAAATCACTTTTGTCCATGATTAAATCTTTGGTTGCTCTTTTGGTATCAAGTGGTTCTATGGTAAGTTCTTTGCCAAATCTTTCTATGATATTATTTAAATCTCTTCTTTGTCTGATTGTAACTTGATTGACTTTAATGCAACTTTCTGGATTTTCTTCAAAATCAAAATATATGTCATCTTTTTTAATTTGACTTAAAACATCATAAACACTTTTAAAATTTTTACTATCATAAACATAAGGTTTATAATAAGCTAAATAATCACTATCTTTATCAAAACGAAAAATTCTTAAAGTTATTTGCATATTTTATCCTTGGTATTATTTTTCATTATATACATTTTAAACTTATAAAAATTTGATTATTATATAAAATTAAAAGCTTTTTGTATAAAATATTCACATGGATAAAGAAAAATTTATTATCAACGCCTTTGCTAATTCTATCAATGGAGACGATGGGGCAATAATCGATGGATATTGTTATTCTAAAGATTTATTTTGTGAAGACGTGCATTTTAAGCGCTCTTGGATGAGTTTAGAACAAATTGGAGCAAAGGCTATGCTTGTTAATATTTCTGATGCAATTGCTATGAATGCTACACCAAAATACGCTCTTTTAGGACTTTCTTTGCCAAAATGTTTAGATATGAAACAAGTTAAAGCCTTGCAAAAAGGCTTACTAGATAGTGCAAAAGAATTTGGAGTACAAATTATAGGCGGAGATACCATAGCGGATAATAAAATCAATATTAGCATAACTATTATTTCTAAGGTAAATAAAAGGGCTATTTTTAGAAAAGGTTTGAAAAAAGGAGATTTGCTTGCTTTTAGTGGGAAATTAGGTGAGAGTTTAAAAGGTTTAAATATATTATTTCGCGGTGGAAAATTGCATTCTAAACATCGTTTTATAAAACCTAGTTTGAGACAAAAATTTTTTTATGATATAGCAAAAAAAGTTAGAGTAAGTATGGATATTTCAGATGGTTTAAATAAAGACTTATCAAGAATATTGTTTCAAAATCAACTTAATGCAAAATTTTTTAAAAAATTAGATAAATTTAGCTTAAATAGTGCAGAAGAATATGAAATTTTATTTGCTTTTGATAAAAAACATAAAGCATTTATACAAAATATGGCAAAAAAGCATAGAATTAAACTAAATATTTTTGCAAAAACAACAACAGGAAGGTATAAATTTTATGGAAGAGAACATCATTTTTAAGCCCTTATATACTTTAAAACACAGCCCGATAAATGTGTATTTTTCAAAAAATAGTAATGATTTTGTAGTAAGAGAAAAGCCTTTGTATGAATTTAGTGGTAAAGGTGAACATTTAATTTTACATATACAAAAAAAAGATCTAAGCACTAGCGAGGCTTTGAGAATTTTAAGTGAGCAAAGCGGTGTTAAAATGAGAGATTTTGGTTATAGTGGTTTAAAAGATAAACAAGGCTTAACTTTTCAATATATTTCTATGCCTAAAAAATTTGAAGAGAGTCTAAAAAATTTTAAACATGATAAGATGAAAATTTTAGAAAGTTTTTATCATGATAATAAACTTAGAATAGGGCATTTAAAAGGAAATTCATTTTTTATAAGATTAAAAAAAGTTTCAAAAGTAGATGCTTTAAAAATAGAACAAGCTTTTAAAAATATCCAAGAACAAGGCTTTGCTAATTATTTTGGATATCAGCGTTTTGGCAAATTTCAAGATAATTTTTCACAAGGACTAGAAATTTTAAAAGGCAAAAAAATCAAAAATAAAAAAATGCAAGAATTTTTAATTTCTGCTTTTCAAAGCGAGCTTTTTAATAGATATTTGAGCAAAAGGGTGGAATTATCACATTTTATTAATGACTTTAGTGAAAAAGAAATAAAACAAATTTATGGTTTAGAAAAAGAAGAAATCAAAAGTTTAAAAAATCAAAAGCAGTTTTTTAAACTTTTAAAGGGTGAAGTTTTAGGACATTATCCTTTTGGTAAATGTTTTATATGTGAAGATTTATCAAGTGAAGTAGAAAGATTTAATCAAAAAGATATTAGCGCGATGGGTCTTTTAACAGGCTCTAAAGCTTATGAAGCAAACGAAGGTTTAGCTAAAAAATTAGAAGATGAGATTTTTTCTTTTGCATATGAGTTTAAAAATAAAATGCAAGGTTCAAGGCGCTTTATGTGGTCTTATTTGCAAGATTGCAAAGGTTATTATGATGAAGAAAAAGCTCATTTTACTTTGGAGTTTTTCTTGCAAAAAGGCTCGTATGCCACAGTGATTTTAGAAGAAATTTTACACACAGATATCTTTGAACAAACTCATAATATATAATTTAAAAAATTGATATTGAGTATCAGTAAAAATTTATCTTTTATAAATTATAATAACAATTATCATTTTTATAAAAAGGAAAACTCAATGTCAGTTTTGGTTATCGGAGCGGATGAAATAACCCCAATAAAAGCAGTTTTGACAAACCTAGGTGCAAAAAGCATAGAGCATTGGGATGCTAGAAATGAAAATAGGGTAAATAGAAAACCCATTCCACAAAATACTGAATGTATAGTTATGCTTACTAGTTTTTTAAATCATAATACTATGAAAAAAATCAAAACAGAGGCAAAAAAACGCAATATACCTTTAGTTTGTGCTAAACGCAGTGTAAGTTGTGTGTATTGTGAATATTGTAAGGTTTTTGGACTTGATCAAACCTATGAGTGCGCAAAGAAGGCTTAGTGTATGTTTGGATTTAATGAAAAAGAGGATTTTATACCTAAAATATTTAGAGATTTAGAACAAAAAAGTATTAATCATATTTTTTTAAATTTATATAATTCTTTAGTTGAAGATGATCTAAAAATACCTTATATCTATGCAAAAAAAGCTGACTGTTTAAGAAATATTTTTGAGTTAAAAATTCAAAATATGAGCATAGAAAGGACTTTGAGATTTAGCAAAATAAAACAATTTTGTCCATATTCTCATAAAATCATCAAAGCTTATAAAGAAGGAAATTTAAATCAAATACAACTTGAAGCAAAGATGCCAAAATATACTTTAGCGAAATTAATACAAAATGTGTTCTTATCACCTAGTTTTACTTTGCCTTTACAAGTTGCTTTTGAGGCTTTTGTATATGATAAAATTTGCAAAAGTAATACCAAATCCAAAGTAAAGATTTATAAAAATATCATTATCATTAATGAAAAAATGGTAGTCATGCCTTTATTTTGTAAAGATAGTGATAAAGATATAGAGCTTGCTTTGCAATTTATAAAAGAAAATTCTTTTGAAAGATTTTATATTGTGTATCCAAGAAATAAAAATTTCACTCAATATGAAGAAATAAGACATTTTTTATGCGAAAATAATAAAACTTTGCTAAAATTAGTTCCCTATACTATTAATAATCAAATTTTAAGGAGATGTTAAATGTCAATAGCAGTAATTTATGGTAGTTCAATGGGTAATACCGAAGGTGCGGCAAACATGATCGCTCAAAAATTAGGAATTTCAGATGTATTAAATATCGCAGATATTGATGCAGAGAAAATTAATTCTTATGATAAATTAATTTGCGGAACTTCTACTTGGGGAAGTGGTGATTTTCAAGATGATTGGGATGGTTTTGATTTTTCAGCTTTAAATCTTAGTGGTAAAACTGTTGCGGTTTTTGGTATGGGAGATAGTGAAAGCTATTCAGATACATATTGCAGTGCTATGGGAAAACTTGCTCAAGCTTTAAAAGCGGCGGGTGCAAATTTGGTAGGTGCTGTTTCTACGGGTGGTTATACTTTTGAATCAAGTGAAGCTGTAGAAGGTGATAAGTTTGTAGGACTAGCATTAGATAATGATAATCATGAGGATTTAACAGAAAGTAGAATTGATGCTTGGTTAGAGCAAATTAAACCTTCTTTTTCTTAAAAATTAGATGCCTTTTAGGCATCTTTATGTTTAAAATTTTCTTTTTTTAGTTTCACTTAGCATATCTTGTGCTAAAGAATCTACTTCATTTGCAATAGCATTAGTCTGCATAGCTGTTTGAGAGTTTTGTTGTGTGAGTTTTTCTATAGTAGCTACTGATTCATTGATTTGACTAATATCATCTGCTTCTTCTTTTATGGCTTCACCCATATCATTTATTGACTGGACTAAGATATTAGTATTAGCTTCTATTTCACCTAAAGACTTTTGAGTTCTTTCAGCTAGATTTCTAACTTCATCAGCAACAACAGCAAAGCCACGTCCATGTTCACCAGCACGTGCTGCTTCAATAGCTGCATTTAATGCAAGTAGGTTAATTTGATCTGCAATATCTGAAATTACTGTAGTTATATTTTTGATATCATTGCTTTGTTTTACTACATCTTGTGTTTTAATGGAAATTTCACTCATAGCCGAGTTCATTTGCTCTAAAGCTCTTGCACTTTCTTGCAGTGATGAGGTTTGATGTGTAGCATCATTTGTAAGTTCTTGCATGCTTTGTTTGAGTGCTTCGGCCTTTTGGTTGAGTAATTCTCCTTGGTGAAGTGATTGTGTAAGCATGTTCTTTATTTCATCTCCAAGAGAATTTATAGCCTTTTCAATATCGCCTTTTGGTGCATTAATAGTTGCTGTGAAATCTAAGCGTTTATAGCTATCAAATACAGCTAAAATTTCGTTTAAATTACTGCCAATTTTTCTTTGTAAAGTTGTAAGCATACTATTTAACACTTTCATTAATTCTTGAATTTGAGGGTTGTTAGCATGAGAGCTAATATGCAAATCAAGCTCACCTGTTTCTATTTTTTTAGCAATATTGACAGATTCTTCAATGGCTTTTGCATCTTTGTTTAGAGCTTCTTTAATGATCTCAATGTTTTCATTAATTTCTTCTGCCATTTTTCCAAATTCATCTTGAGTTTTAAGCTTAATAGGATGAGAGTGAGAATCTTTGTGATTTAAATAATTAAAGAAATTATGTAATCCTGATGAAATGATCGCAAACAGATAACATATTTTGGATTAATTCCACCATTACAAATTAAAGCTCTAGTTTCATTTTCTTTTGTTTGAATTTTAAAAATATCTTTTGAAAGACTTCTATTTGCACCTTCTGGTGTTTTAAGATAATATGCAACAATATCTTTACTTGTATTGGTTGAGGTTAAAATTTTAGAAGGATCAGTGTGAAAAAGATAGGTTCCATCGTGGGCTAAAACAGCAGCATGTGAATAAGGTGTTTTACCTATAGCTAAAACTTCTTCTGAGAATTTTTTTAAATCATAATCAGCCGCAACTACACCTATAACTTCACCATTTTCTATAATAGGATTGGCATAAGAAATAGTAGGTTTTTTCATGCTAGAAGATATGTATGGTTCTGTGACAATTAACTCTTTTTTTTCTTTGGCTTCTTTATACCATCCTCTAGTTCTAGGATCATATCCACTTTCTGGAGTTTGGTTGTTGCCATTTGATCTAAACATAGAGCCATCTTCAAATCCTACATAAGTTAAGTCAAAACCTAAAGAATCTCCTATGGATTTTAACAAGCTAGTGTATTGTTTTGAATTAAGATTATGCTTGTTTTCTTTGATATATTTTGTTAAAGAATTAATTATATTACGTCTATCACTTGCATATAAATCAAATCTTTTGCTTACATCAAAAGCAACTTTTTGTTGAAATTGAACTAACAAAGTATGGCTATTAGATTTTGATTTAATATAATTAAAAACACCTAAAACACATAATAAAACTATAACAAAAATACAAACCAAAAAGGCAATTTTGTTGGAAAAATTACCTAGTAAATATTTTTTGGTAGATGAGAACATTTTTTCTCCTTGAAAAGTTAAAAATTTAAAGTTTTACTACTATGGTAAATTATATGATTTTATTAAAAAAATATTTAAAAATTTATAAATAATATTAGGTTTTATTAAAAATACAATATATTTTAAAAGTATTTTAAAGAGAAAATTCTAATTTTTTGGAAAGTAAAATTTTATTATCAGTGTATTTTACCCATTGTATATTTAAAGCGAAAATACAAGCTTGTGCAAGTTTTGCAAAGGGAAATTTTTTATAGTATATTCTTTCTTGCTCTTTGGTGGTTTTTTGAAAAAGAGCTTTGATTTGCACTCCTTTAATAAGATTAATAATATCTGTATCTAGCGCTATATTAACTGCTACTTTAGGGGATTTATAGGCAAGTTGAATATGTTTAGTATGTTCTTCACTAGCAAAAATTAAAGCTAAATTTTTATCATCAAAAGCATAATAACAGCTTGCGCAATATACTCCACCATCCTCATCAAGCATACTTAAATTTAAAAGTTTTTGTGAATGGATAAATTTTTTAATTCTTTCATCCATTGTTATTGGCTTTAAGTTTTAAAATTTTTTGATAACTTAAGTGAGTTAAGAAGATTACATAAAATACTTGTAAAAATAAACCAAGCAAAGGTATGCTTGATAAAGCAAAAAAGACTAAAGTGATAATTTTAAAGTATAATGGTGATGAATTTTTATAAAAATCATCAAAATTGTTTTTATCTAAGACATTGCTTAATACATCTAGCAATAAAAGTTTGTGAAATAAATAATAAAATACTCCATAATAAATCACAATGCTAACAAAAGGTATAATTAACAAGAAAGTAGCTACTACAAATAATACGCATGAGATGAGTAAAAATTTGAATGTTTTAAGTAAAATTTCTAAAGAATTTACTTCTCTTTGTATGAAATGGTTATAGTATTTTTGGTTGATTTTTTTGACTATATAAGGAGTTAAAAAGGAAATTATAAACATAGTAAAAAATACAGAGGCAAATACTACTATAAAAAATCCTCCTATAGCGCTTAAAAATGCAAGTGAAAATTGCACTATAGAAAAACTAAAAAACCAAGCCATAAAAGAGCCACTGACTACATCTTCAATATAAGAAAAAAATATATCATAACTATAATACACTAGCAGGGCAAAAATAACCAAGCTGATTAAAAAAGGCAAAGTTGAGAATTTTAAAAAAGGCTTGCTAAGAAAATCTTGCAAGCTTAGATATAGTATATTCATTTAATTTGCTTATAAGCATCTTGAAGTTTTTGATAGATTTCTTTATAATCTAGTGTTTCTTTTAAAATTTGATTTAAAACTTCGTTATCTTCTGTACCATTCCAAGTTTTTTTATAAGTGCCTTCTTTGTAGCCGTTTTCTTGTCTGAATTGATTTAATATATTTTTTCCAATATAGGTTTTATAGAGCTCAAAGAAATTTAAACCACATTTTCTAGCTAAAACAAAATATGCACTCAAGAGTTCACCTAAATCATAATCAAAACCACTACATTTGTGGATAATAAGCTCAATATCATTTAAAATTCCATAGATATCTGCTTCATTTGGATTAGAAGTTTCTTTGCAAAAGTCATCAAAAAAAGTTACAGAAGAAACTTCCTCTGCTATGAAATTTTTATCATCTATTTGTTTTTCTTTGTATTCTTCTAAAATCAAACTTAAAATAAAATGCCATATATCCACTATTTCAATACGCACATTGTCCCAGTTTGCAGGAGTGTGTATGCTTTTCCAATGTTTCCAAGCAAAAGAATCAATAAGCTCAGCACACTCCATATAAATACATCTTCTAAAACTAATCAATTTACCTTCTTTGGTATAGCCATTTTCCCATCCTATACCATTGGTATCATCATTTAGTTTTTGCTGGAGTTCTAGCATGCTTTTTAAAATATCTTTTACTTCCATGTTATTTCCTTTTTTTAAGCATAAAATCCAAATTCTTTATTGTCTTCTTCTTTTTGTTCTTTTTGTTTGTTGTATTGTTCCCAAATTTCTTCTAGTAATTTAGTGCTATCTTGGAAAATTTGCTTTTTAATATCTTCAAGATCAGTTTTATTCATTTCTTTGTTTAAACTCTTATCCATGGTATTAAATAACTCATGTAAAGTAGCCTTTTTATGTTCTTCATTTTTTGGTTCAGGTAAGGCATCGCCAATTTTCATTGCAGTGGTAATGAGCTCTTTTGGTTTTAAAGTTCCAACTCTTGAGTTTTTCATAAATTCATCAATTTGAGGTTGTACTTTGGCTACTGCTTCTTTTATTTCTTCAATTTCTTCTTGTGAAAGTTTAGTTCCACTATATGAAAATGAAAAACCAAATTGATTTCTTAAACTCAAAGATGCTGAATTTTCATCTTTATCTAATTTTGCTTCTTTTTTATCATACATAGAAAAAGAAAGATGATTGCCATTTTTTGTTTTAATATCCATAGAAAAATTTTGAGAATTGTAGCTAGAAATTTGCATAGCTTTTCCTTTCAAGTAAAGATAAGGTTATATCGTCAAAATAACCAAATCTTGAATAAATTTGCAAAGTTTTCGCACTTTGCAAATTTCAAATATTTAGGGAGATAAATATTTTAGCATTAAGTCTTTAAATGCTCGTTAAATCCCAAAATAATTTTAATAATTTTTCGTTTTTTGCACATATTAAAATTTGCTCTTTGTTATGTGTCTTTTTGCATGCTTTTAGAGCTTGTTTTAAATGTTCTTTTAAAGAAAAAATCAATCCAAAAGCAATACCTTCTTTATCTAAGCCGCCTAGAATATAAATTAAAGGCATGCGCATTGATTTAGAAACATCAAGTTTTGCTTGTTCATTAATTGTGATTTTAAAATCAAATTTGCTAGGATGTTTAAACTTATAAGCTAAAGCAAGATCTAAAAACTCATTTAAATGGTTTAATTTTTTTCCACTAATAAATGGATATATAAAATAAAATAAATCTAAGATATTATTACTAATTTTGCTTTCATCATCGTAATTTTCTTGTATAAAATCATAATATGTTTTAAATTGCTCTTGATAATTTTGCACTAAAGTCATAGCCATTTTGGTTTTTGCGAAATTATTTAAAAAAACTTTAGGATTGGCTTCAAAACTAAAATCTAAAAAATTAATCTTTGTATCATTTTGATAAAAAATCCCACTAGTGTCACTTTCTAAATCTAGTAAAATATTATTTGAATTAAGCTCATTGATGGAACTATTATGGACTATTTTATCATCTAATATAATAGAAAAATCATTATAAGCAAATTCATTACTCATAGGTTTTTCATAAAAACCAAAATCATCCCAAAAATTTTCTTCACTACAAGCAATGCATCCATGTCCTGCAGCTACCGGCCAAGAGGTTTTGGAGTTAAATTTAACCTTAGGACAATTATTATAAGCATAAGGTCCTTTGCAACCTACTTTAAAAAGACAATAACCTTGTTTTATATTTTCATCATCAAAACTTTGAGCAAAATTTCCTGCTTCAAATTTAGCTTTTCTTTCGCATAAATCATGTAAGCATTTACCATAAAAGGCTAAAGGTCTATTTTGCTCATCTAAGGCCATATCTTGCTCAAATAATATGTAAAAACAAAGTGCTGCGATGATATTTACATCACTTGGGGGACAACCTGGTATATTGATTACTTTTTCTTCTAAGACTTTAGAAATTCCTATGCTTTTGGTAGGATTTGGATGTGCAGCTTGAATTCCTCCATAGCTTGAGCAAGTTCCCATAGCAAAGATTGTTTTGGCATTTTTAGCACATTTTTGTAAAATTTCATATCCATTTTCACCATGTGCTCCTATGGTTAGATAAAAAGGATCTATAGCACAAACTCCACCTTCAACAGCTAAAAGAAAATCTTTTTTTTCTAAAACTTCCTCTAAATGTGATTCTGCTTGATGTCCGCTAGCACTCATAAAGGTTTCATGATACTCTAAGGAAATAAAATCAAAAATTAAATCCAAAAAATCTGGCAATGAAGTTCTAAGTAAGCTCTCGCTACACCCTGTGCATTCACTTAAATGAAGCCATATGAGACTAGGTGGGGTGTGAAGTTGAAAATATCTATGCGCCAAAGGGCTAAATTCATTTGGTAAGCCTAAAATTTTAATGATAGAATTTACAGCCTCTAATGAGATATTTTTTTCTTCTTTGCGAGAGTTTTCTAATAGAGTGATTTTATGCTCTAATATGCTTTTTAATTCTTCATTACCCAAAGACATTTTTTAACCTTTAGCTATTTGTATCATATTTAAAAAATCATTTGCATTTAATGCAGCTGAACCTATCAATACTCCATCGCAATTTTTTAAAGCGCAAATTTCTTTAATATTGCTTTGATTAACACTTCCGCCATATAAAAGCTTAGCATTAGTAAATTCTCTTAAGAAATTAAGTATAGTGTTGATATCATCAAGATTAGCACTAACTCCTGTGCCTATAGAATAAATAGGCTCATAAGCTATGATAAGTTTTTTATAAGATAAATCAATATTTTCAATTTGTTTTTTTAAAAAATCCAAGCTTTTGTTGGCATTTTTAGTTTCTAAGCTTTCGCCTATGCAATAAATGATATTAAAATCAAGATTTTTTGCAAAGTCAAATTTAGCCTTTAAAAAGCTTTCATCTTCCTTTAAAGCTCTTCTTTCAGAATGGCCTATTAAAACGCTTTTGATATTAAATTCTTCTAAGTGAATTTTACCTATTTCTCCAGTATATGCTCCATTTTCGCAAGGGTAGAAATTTTGCGCGCCTTGTTGAAATGAAAAATTGTCTTTTAAGAAAGCTATGCTAGGAGGGAAGATGAAAACTTCATCTTCTTTGTTTAAATTTTGATTTAATTCTTGAGCGTAAAGTTCAAAGCTTGATCTTGTATGATTACACTTTAAATTTGCTGCAAAAATCATTCATTATCCTTTATAGTCAAAGGTTTTACACCAGGAAGTTCTTTTCCTTCTATAAGCTCTAATGATGCTCCACCACCGGTTGAAATGAAAGTCATCTCATCAGCATCACCTGCTCTTGCTACGACATCAGCAGTATCGCCACCACCTATTACAGTTGTTGCATGAGATTCGCTAATATAATGACTCATTTTAATGCTACCTTTTGAGAATTTATCGATTTCAAAAACCCCCATAGGTCCATTCCACCATATAGTTTGAGCATCAGAAAGTGCTTCTTTAAACAACCTTACACTAGCAGGACCTATATCAAGCCCCATCCAACCCGCAGGAATTTCTTGCACAGGAGTGTATTTCATCACCGCTTCTTGAGAGCAAGTTTGTGCTGCTGTAACATCCACAGGAAGATAAATTTTCACCCCTAGATTTTTACCTTTGAGCAAGATTTTATTTGCTTCTTCAATTAAATCTTCTTCTAAGAGAGAATTTCCTATATCATAACCTTGAGCTTTTAAGAAAGTAAAGGCCATACCACCACCTATGATGAGCTTATCTACTTTTGGAAGTAAGTTAGTTAAAGCTTGCAATTTCCCACTTACTTTAGAACCACCTACTACTGCCACAAAAGGTCGTGCAGGGTGTTTGATGAGATTGCTTGCAAATTCGATTTCTTTTTGGAGTAAAAATCCTGCACCCTTATTTGCATTATCAAAGTATTTTGTAATAGCTTCAACGCTAGCATGAGCTCTATGGCAAACCCCAAAAGCATCATTAATATAAACATCAGCCATAGAAGCAAGTTCTTTGGCTAAGTTTTCATCATTCTTGGTTTCACCCTTTTCAAAGCGTAAATTTTCTAAAAGCAAAATTTCACTTGATTTTAATTCGCTAGCTTTTTTCTTTGCATCTTCACCTATAACATCTTTAGCCATAATGACTTCTTTAGACATTAAACGCGCAAGTCTTTTTGCAACTGGCTCTAAAGAGTATTTTGAAGCTATTTCTTTTGGACGCCCTAAATGTGAAGCTAAAATAACTGCACAGCCATTGTCTAAACAATATCTTATAGTAGGGATAGCCGAGCGAATACGACGATCATCAGTGATATTTAAAAACTCATCTTGAGGAACATTAAAATCACATCTAATAAATACTTTTTTCTTTGCAAGATCAATATCTTTAATCGATAAAATACTACTCATCTTAAGCCTTTGCTACAAATACTGCCATATCTACTAAACGAGAAGAATATCCCCATTCATTATCATACCAAGCAACCACTTTAACAAAATCATCACAAATAACTTGAGTTAAATCACTTGCTACAATCGCACCATAAGAGCAAGTTATAAAATCACTTGAAACTCTTTCTTCATCATCAACCAATAATATACCTTTTAAATTGCTAGCAGCTGCTTTTCTAAAGGCTTCATTGATTTCTTCTTTACTTACTTTTTTCTTTAAAGTTGCAGTTAAATCCACAGTTGATACATCAGCTACAGGTACACGCATGCTTTGACCGTGTAATTTTCCATCAAGTTCAGGCATAACAAGCTTCATAGCTTTTGCTGCACCAGTTGAGGTAGGAATGATATTTTGCGCAGCAGCGCGTGATCTTCTTTTATCTCTTGCTTTTGCATCAATAATGCTTTGTCCGTTTGTGTAGGCATGTATAGTAGTCATTAAGCCTTTTTCTATGCCAAAATTATCTTGTAAAACTCTACAAATTGGACCTAAGCAGTTAGTAGTACAACTTGCATTTGAGATGATGTTTTCGCCTTTATATTCGTGAGCATTTACCCCTAAAACATAAGTTGGAGTTTTATCTTTTGCAGGTGCACTCATGATAACTTTTTGCACCCCATGATCTAAAAATCCTTGACATTTTTCCATAGTTAAGTGTGCGCCAGTACACTCTAAAACAATTTGTGCACCATATTTTGCAAAGTCTAAATCCGCTACATTTCTGCTTTTTAAAACTTTTATTTTTTTATTATCAATTATTAAATCATCACCATCATTTTCAACACTACCATCGTATACCCCATGAACGGTGTCATATTTAAAAAGATATTTAGTAAGCTCTATATCAGTAGTATCATTAATCGCTACAAGTTCGATATCATCGCGCTTCATAATAATTCTTGCAACACATCTTCCAATGCGTCCAAAACCATTTATTGCAACTTTTACAGCCATTTTCATTTCCTTTTTATGATTAAGTAGGTAAAATTCTACTAAAAAAAGGTTAAATTTTAATGAAAATCGCACTTTTTGGTGGCAGTTTTGATCCACCCCATTTAGGGCATAATGCTATAGTCTTTAATGCACTAGCAAATTTAGAGCTTGATAAACTCATTATTATGCCAACTTTTATTAGCCCCTTTAAGCAAGAATTTACAGCAAATGAGCAAAGACGCTTAAAATGGTGTGAAATGATTTGGGGAGGTTTGGAAAAAGTTGAAATTTGTGATTTTGAAATAAAAAAACAAAGGCCTGTGCCTAGTATAGAAAGTGTTGATTTTTTGTATAAGCAATATGAAATTTCTAAATTTTATCTTATTTTGGGAGCTGATCATTTACAAAGTCTTGAAAAATGGCATGAATTTGAAAGATTGCAAAATTTGGTAGAATTTGTTGTAGCTAAAAGAGATGGTATTTTTATACCAAAACATTTTAAAACTTTAGATACTAAAGTAAATATCTCTTCTTCTTTTATAAGAGAAACCTTGCAAACATCGCAAGTTTGTGAGCAAATCAAAGAAGAAGTTAAGCTTTATTATTCTAAATTTAAAAATATTTAACAAAAGGAAAATAATGCAAGAAAGAATTAATAATATAGTACAGATTTTAGATGATAAAAAAGCAGATTTAATAGAAACTTTTGATATGCAAGATAAAGATTATTTTGTTAAATTTGTAGTGATTGCTACTACTATGGGGGAAAGACATGCGCTTTCTTTGATTGATGATTTAAAAACCAATCTTAAAAGCAAGGGTGAAGAGTTTTTAAATATAGAAAGTAGTGAAGAATGGACTGTACTTGATTTAGGTGATATTTTAATTCATTTAATGAGTGAAACTTATAGAGCAAAATATAATATAGAAGAATTTTTAAAAAGTCTAAATAAAGAAAATCAAAACTAGGATTAATATTTGGATAATCTAATCACTGAATTATCAGATTTAGCTAAAGAATATTTTGAAAATTCAGAATTTGAAAAATGCGATGAGGTTTTAAGTGAACTTATAGCTTTTTGCAAAGGCGAGGTTACGCTTGCTCAAGATGGTAAAATGATTTTTATAGATGATGAAGATAAACATCGTTTGCTTTTAGAAGCTTACCATAATAGAGCGCTTTGTAGATTTAATTGTTTGAAATTTCAAGAAGCACTTAAAGATGCAACCATAGCTGTAGAATTTGATCCTAGTAATGTATTTTTATTTAATCTTTTGGGTCTATGTAATTTTAAATTAGATTTATTACAAGAAGCACTTTTGGCTTTTAATAAAACTATAGCGCTAGATAATGCATATTATTTAGCATATTTTAATAGGGCTAGAGTTTATATACTTTTAGATGAGTACACAAAAGCTTTAAAAGATTTGCAAACTTGTATTGATTTGGCTCCAGAATATTATATGGCTTATTATACTAGAGCTATTACTTTGCTTAGTGTTGATCCAAAACAGGCTTTGATTGATTTTAAAAAGTCTCAAGATTTAGGTTTTGAATCCTCGCAGATTTTTTATTATCAAGGTGTAGCTTGTGAGAATTTGGAAGATTATCAAAAAGCTATAGAATTTTTTACTAAGATGATTAAGCAAGATGAGAGTTTTGCTGATGCGTATTATAAAAGGGCTAATAATAAACGTAAAGCTGATGATTTAGAAGGAGCTTTGCAAGATTGTTTAAAATCTATTGAATTAGACAATGAAAACGCAATGGCATATTTGATTTTGGGGCATATTTATAAAGATCTAGAAAAGATAGAATTATCAATAGATGCTTTTAAAAAATCAATCGAATTAGATGAAAATTTGCAATATCCATGTTTTGCATTGGCTAGGGTTTTGTATGATTTAAAAGATTATGAACAAGCTTTGAAATATTATGATAAAACAATTGAGCTTTATGAAGAATACGCTCAAGCATATATTAATAGAGGCAATACTAAAATTAACCTAAAAATGATTGAAGAGGCTATAGAGGATTTTGATTTAGCAGCTAAATATTATCAAGAAAGAGCAAGAAAGCATGATTTTACTCCATCAGAATTGGCAGAACTTGAACAAGCAGTTCCTTATGGTTTTTATCATTTGGGTAATAGTTTATATGAAATAGACAAATATGATGAAGCTTTGATAAGTTATGAAAAAGCTTTGAAATATCAAAAAGAATATCCCGATGTGTTTTTTAATAGGGCTTATTTAAAATCTGATCTTGAAAAATATGAGGAAGCTTTAGAAGATAGCGAATTAGCTGTTAAATATTATAAAAAGCAAAATAATACCCAAGATTATGTTAATTCTCTTTCTCAAAGAGCTTGGATTAAAAGTAGACTTGAAAGATTTCAAGAAGCTATGGATGAATACAATGAGCTTATAAAAACATATAAAGATTATATTGATTTAAAAGATGTATTACTTGAAAGAGCATATTGTGCAAAAGAGCTTGAATCTTATGAGGAATTAATAGCTTATTGTAATGCAGCACACAAGGTGGATAAAAATAATTTTAAACTTTATTTTTGGCGAGGAATTGCTAAATATAATTTAAGCTTAGAAGAAGAAGCTATAGAAGATTTAAACAAGGCTTTAAAAATTGATAAAAACCATAATGGAGCAAAGTATTATAAGGCAGAGTGTTTAAGAAATTTAGGTGATTTTCATGATGCATTGCAATGTTATGAAGATTGCTTAAAGATAACAAAAGAAAATACTGATGCTTTGGTGGGAAAAATTCAGTGTTTAGAAGAGCTAAAAGAATACGAGCAAGCTTTAGAGTGCACTAAAGAATTATTAAAACTTGATGAAGAAAATGAATTTGCATTAAAAAATCAAAATATTTTAATGCAAAAATTAAAACAGCAAAATAAAAAATGGTGGCAAATTTGGAATTAGGCTTTGTGTGATTTATTATTTGTGCAGATTTGAAAATTTGCATAAATAAAGTCTATTTGGTATTTTTAATGAAAATATGAGTTTTGAAAAAAGTTATTTGACCTTTTATATTAATGTTAAACTCCAAAGGGATAAAAATCAAAGATGAGTTATTGTTAAGTTTGTAGCTTAATTGTGAATTTTTCTGATAATTTTTTAAGATTTTGTCAAAATTTTCAAGCTTTAAAAGTTCTTTTTCCTGAAGTAAAAAATATAAGGTATTATCATCAATCTTCATAAAATATTTAAAGTCGCTTGAATTAGCAACAAAATCAAATAATACTTCATCGTAATTTTCTTTTAATTTAGAGTATTTTGGATGAAATTTTTTGGACATATTGTGAAATTCTATCTTTTGTGGTTTTAAATGAGTTAAATTATAAGTTTTTAAAAAATCATCAAAACTATAATTGTTGTTATAATTTTTATTAAGATTATGTAAGGTGTTTTTGACGCTTTTAATTTGATTATAATATTGCCTGCTTTGAATATAGTCAAGATTTAAAGAATGTATAGAGATTTCTAATTTTTGCAATTGATATTTTTGTGAAGAAAAGCTTATGTAATTTGCAAAAAATCCTAAAAATAGCGTCATAAGTGCAAGTAGATAAAAAGAAAATTTTAATGCTATTTTTTGTTTAAACACGCTTAGATAATTTGCAATCAAAAGCCATAAATTTAAAGCTAATACTGCTAAGCGTTCTGGCGTAAAGCCATATTGTGTAATTCTAATTATAATAGCATAAAATACGAAAATATTTAGTGATAGTGCCACAATAAAAAAGGCATAAAGTAATGATTTTTTGATTTTATAAAAAGATAAATTTATCCAAAGATTAATTAATAAAAAACTACCAAACCAAAGACATAAATGAACTATACTAAGATTTTCTAAAAGATTAAATAATGCTCCTAAACCATAGGTAAAAAGCATGATTATATATAAAATACTAAAAGTATTTAGTATAAAAACAAAAATTTTATGAAAATTGTATGAAGTAAAATTGCCAAGTAAAAATAAAGAAAAAATTCCAGCACTACAAAGCCATAATGATAAAACACAAGAATCTAACATGCTTGAAGAAATATCAAATAAAAAATCAAATGAACCATAAAATATAGCCAAAAATATACCAAAAATGAACCAAAAGCTTATACTAAAAGAAATGGCAGCTAAAAAATGATGAAAATAATTAAAATCATATAATTTTCTTGCACATACTAAAGCTATAAGAGCTGTTGTTAAGGAAATATACAAAGAATTATTAGTAAAAAATATTAAATAATTTTCTATACCATCTTTAAAAATAAAATTTAAAAATATATAAAAAATTAGCCCAAAAAATCCAACCCATAAATTTTTCACACTTTTATAATTTTGTATTAAATTGCTTTTTGATTCAGTGAATGTTTCACAAAAAATTATAAATAGGGTTAAAAGTAAAAAAATACTAGTTTGATATGAATTATAAAAAAATGCTACGAAAAACCAAAAACATAAATAAAAAATAACTCCAAGTGGATGATTCAATAAAGCTATATAGCTAGAATTAATAAATTTTTTAAACATGAATATTTTTTATTTTTTTAAGTAATACCGATACAAATCCATCAAAATCAGGTAAATTTAAATCCTTAATTTCTCTTTGCTGTTTTCCCCACATACATTCAGGAAAAAAACCATCTTCTTTAAAACGTGCCATAACATGAAAATGCACTCTTGGTACATAGTTTGCAAAGGAAGCTATGTTGATTTTTTCTGGGTTATAGTACTCTCTAAGGCTTAATTCACAAGCTAAAACATATTGAAAAAGCATATTTTGCAAAAAGGCTGGGCAATCACTTAATTCTCTGTAATTTTCTTTAGTAAAAATTTTCACCCAAGGAATTTGAGAATTTTCTTTTTCTATAAATAAATAATCATTTTCATAAATCATACTAACCCTTAAGAAAAGACTAGGATTATTCCTAGTCTTTTGATTATTTTTTTGGTCCTATCATTTTTGTAGGATCTACAAATTTGGCAAAGTCTTCTTCACTTACCAAGCCAAGCTCCATAGCACTTTCTTTTAAAGAAATACCTTTTTTGTGAGCATTTTTAGCTACTTTAGCTGCGTTTTCATAGCCAATGTGTGGGTTTAATGCAGTCACTAGCATTAAAGAATTATGTAAATTATGATCTATTTTTTCTTTATTTGGCTCTATGCCAACAGCACAGTGGATATTAAATGAATGCATAGCATCAGCTAATAAATCAAGGCTTTGTAAAAAATTATAAATAATCACAGGTTTAAAAACATTAAGTTCGAAATTTCCTTGACTTGCTGCAAAACCAATAGCTGCGTCATTTCCCATAACTTGCACTGCAACCATAGTCAAGGCTTCGCATTGAGTAGGATTAACCTTACCTGGCATGATAGAACTTCCTGGTTCGTTCTCAGGTATGTTTAACTCTCCAAGACCACATCTAGGGCCACTTGCTAGCCATCTAATATCATTTGCTATTTTCATTAAATTTGCAGCTAAGCCTTTCATAGCTCCATGGGTAAAATTAATAGCATCATGGCTTGTTAGTGCATGGAATTTATTTGGACTTGAAACAAATTTAGTGCCTAAAAGCTTGCTTAATTCCTCGCTTACTTTTTCACTAAGTTCTGGATGTGCATTTAATCCTGTGCCAACAGCTGTCCCACCTATTGCAAGCTCTCTTAATGTAGGCAAAGAAGCGATGATTTGCTCTTTTGAGTGAAGTAACATAGAAAGGTATCCACTAAATTCTTGAGCTAGGGTAAGTGGTGTAGCATCTTGAAGGTGAGTTCTTCCTATTTTAATAATCCCTTCAAATTCTTTTACTTTCTTTTCAAAAGTCGCAATAAGTTCATCTAAAGCAGGGATAAGTTTTTTTTCTACTTGTTCTACTGAAACTATGCTCATAGCAGTTGGAAAGGTATCGTTTGAGCTTTGGCTCATATTTACATGATCATTTGGATGAACAAGTTTTTCTTTTCTAAAATCACCACCCATAATTTCAGTAGCACGATTTGCTATAACTTCGTTCATATTCATATTACTTTGAGTGCCTGAACCTGTTTGCCATATTGCTAGTGGGAAATTATCGTCAAATTTTCCTGCTACAATTTCATCGCAAGCTTGCACAATAGCATTTTTTTTAGCATCATCTAATTTGCCAAGTTTGTTATTTACTAAAGCCAAAGATTTTTTAAGATTTGCAAAAGCATAAATTAAAACTTTTGGCATTTTTTCACAACCAATTTTAAAATTTTCAAAACTTCTTTCAGTTTGTGCACCCCAATATTTATCATTAGGAACTTTAATCTCTCCCATAGTATCGTGTTCGATTCTATATTCCATGGCTTTTCCTTGTAATAAAATAAGATATGATATTTAAACCAAATAAACCCTAAAGTTTGCTTATAATTTAAGAAGTATTTATAAAATTTTTTAAAAAAGTGTAGTTTTTTCAAAACTACACAAAATATTTATTCTACGGTAACACTTTTTGCTAAATTTCTTGGCATATCTACATCATTACCAAGTCTTATAGAAACTTCTAAGGCAAGAAGCTGTAAGATCACCATCATTTCAAAAAATTCACACATATAGTGTTCTTGTTTTGAAGTTCTTATAAAATCATCGCTTAAATCAAAATCAAGTGGAGAAATAGCAAGTAGGGTAGAATCCCTTGCAGCTAATTCTTCTACATTTGATTTGGTTTTTTCATAAAGGCAATTTTGCGGCATTAGTGCAACGGTAAAAAGCTCGCTATCTGCTAGAGCAATAGGCCCATGTTTCATTTCACCTGCTGGATATCCTTCAGCGTGTAAGTATGAAATTTCTTTTAATTTTAAAGCTCCTTCTAATGCTAGTGGATAAAATACATCTCTTCCTATAAAGAAAAAGCCATGGCCATGTAGGTATCTTTTTGAAATTCTGTGTACTTTTTCATGCAAGTTTTGTTCAACTTTAACTATACTTGGCAAGCTTCTTAGAGCTTTGATTTCTTTACCCATATCTAAATTTGCTTTTTGTGCAAGATAGATTGCAAGCATCCATAAAGTTGCTACTTGAGTGGCAAAAGCTTTAGTTGAAGCCACACCTTTTTCAATGCCCGCTCTAGTAAGTAATGATATATCAGCTAAACGCACGATATTAGAATTATCCACATTACATATTGCTAAAGTTTTAACTCCTTGTGCTTTTGCTATTTTTAAAGCTTCAAGTGTATCAGCCGTTTCACCGCTTTGAGAGATTACTATAAAAAGAGTATTTTTGCCTATAATGGCTTCTCTGTATCTAAATTCACTTGCTACTTCAACTTTAGTTTTAATCTTTGCAAGTCTTTCAAGCAAATAAGCCCCGCTTAATGCTGCATGATAGCTTGTGCCACAAGCACAAAGTGTGATTTCATCTATGTTTTGTAAAAGAGTTTCATCTATATCTTCAAAAACAATCTGCTCACCTTGTAAGCGTCCCATTAAAACTTCACCTAAAACTCTACTTTGCTCATAAATTTCTTTTTCCATAAAAAATCTATAACCATCTTTTTGAGCATAACTTTTATCTTGGCTTAAAGCCACAAAAGCAGGTTGTATGCAAGCTTGATCATGACAAATTTTACATTCGTTTAAATTCACATATCCATAATCTCCATCTTCAAGATAAGCTACTTTATCCACTAAAGAAACTAAAGGTGCATCACTTGATGCAAAATAATATTCATTTTCATCGCCATTTTTTCCGATGATGAGTGGCACAGCATTTTTAGCAAAATAAATTGTATTAGGATCTTTTTTACTTACAAGCAAGATTGCAAAAGCACCTTTTAATTCAGCTATAGTCTTTTTGAAAGCTTCAAATGGTTCTAAATTACTTGCATAGTATTCAAATAAATGTACAATAACTTCAGTGTCAGTTTGACTTAGAAAATTAATACCTTCTTGTGTGAGTTTTGTTTTTAATTCTTGGTAGTTTTCTATGATTCCATTATGTATTACGCAAGAGTATTGTCCTAAATGTGGATGAGCATTTATTTCAGTTGGTTTTCCATGAGTTGCCCAACGCGTATGACCTATAGCAAGCCCAAAGCCATCACTATTAAAATTAGCAGTTTTATTAGCTAAATTTTCTAATTTTCCAACCGCTTTAAAAAAGTCTAACTCTCCATCTTTCATTACTGCTATGCCAGCGCTATCATAACCTCTATACTCAAGCTCTTTTAAGCCTTCTAATATGATTTTTTTCTTTTCTTTGGTTCCTATATATCCTACTATTCCACACATCTTTTACTCGCTTATTAGTGATTTAAGAATTTGATCTTTATGATCTTGCAAACTTTCATTTTTATGCAAAATCAAAACATTTCGCGTTCTTTCTTTTATGGTTTGAATTTTTGCTGCGCTTAAGATAATATCATATCTTGCAAGCACATCCATCACATAAGCCATTAAACCTTTTTGATCTTTTGTGTTTAAGGTTATTTTGGCATAGCTTTTGGAATAATTCATATCTAATTTTAATTCATCTTTTTTAATGTTTGGTTTTTTTGCCTTTTTTTGTACTTTTAAATGTAATTTAGAATTTAGTAAATTTTCTAAACTTTGTTTTTGAGTATCGCTTACTATATCTGAATATTCAAATTTCAAATAAACTTTTTCATCAAATAATTCAAAGAAACTCATAAAGATTAAATTTAAAGAACTTAAAGTATTGAGTATATTTTCAAGATTGTTTTTTCTATTCATTATAAGCTCTAGGGTAAAATTATCTTGATTATCAAGCCAAAAAGTAAAATTTTCTTTTTGTGCAATTTGCGTTATTTTGATAATTTTTTCAAAACTATTTTTTATAAAAAATAGATTGGATTTAATATGAGTAATATTATTTTGAGTTTGTTTATCAAGATCTAAAAAAGCCTTACTTCTTTTTAGGGTTTGTTCTTTTTTTACTCTTCTTTGGCTCTCATCAATTAAATTCTCATCCTCAAAGCCTTCTAATGCATTTTGGAATAATCTTTCTAAACTTTTATAATAAAAATGATTTTCTATACCCAAAGCCTTAGCATTGCAAAAAGATAAAAGATGTAAGGTTTTTAAGGTATTTATATCATTTAATTTGGAAATAAAATTTAAAACAATAGTAGAATTATAAATATCTTCTTTTTCTATAATGTCTTTAAAAGCATTAAAATTTTTATATAATCTTAAGCCAAAATCTAAAAGCTCATTATCAACTTGGAATTTTCCTACATAAGCTCTGTAAATATTTGCTAAAGAAATTTCATTTTCTTCATGAATAGCACTTAAAAGTATGGTGAGTTTTATTATTAAAAGTGTATTTTCATCAAAGCTATAATCTTTTTCTTCAAAGTATTTTAAGCAAAGTAATGCTCTATCTAATGCACTATAAGCACCTTCTTCTTCAAGTAAGAATTTGCTTTGAGTAAGAGGTTTGCAAAAATCTTTTAAAATATTAGCATCAGCAAGAAGTTTTAAAAGAGCAAAAGAATGCTTTCTTTCTAAAATTTTCTTGAATAATTCTAAATTTTCATCTTTGTTTTCTGCTCTTTTTAATGCAAAAATGAGTTTGATATCAAAATTATAATCTTTATCATCTAATTTTAAAAGTTGATTTAATATCAAGTTTAGGTTTTCACTTTTGTTAGAATAAGTAAAAAAGCTATCTTGTGTTTCATAAAGTTCATTATCTTTATAGTGTTTTTCTTGGATGCACCTTGCTAAAAATTGTGTATAAATTCCACAAGTTTGCATACATTGCATAGCTTTTTGAATAAGTATGGATTTAAGATCTAAATTTTTCTTTTCTTTTTTTTGCATTAAGTTAGCAAGTTCTTGTGAATTTTGTATTAAAAATAAATTAGTGTTTTTACCTTCTAAAAGATTCATTGCACATTTAAGTGAAAATAAAAAATCACTTGCAAGTTTAAATTCGCTTAATTCTTTTTCGTTGATAAAATTAAGCATATAATTTTTAGGAGAATCTTTAAATAATATACTTAAATTTTCTATATCAAGCTGCTCATCTAAACCACCAAAATTTTTATTAATATCAAATTCTTGCTTGATTAAAGGTTGATGATAAGGGTTAAATTCTTGTAAGATTTTTAAAGCAAATTCTTCTTTTAATTCATCTTGAGCTTGAGAAATTTTTTCTTTGATTTGTTTGAATAAAATTTTAGATCCGCAAATATAACGATATTGTAAAATATTTTGTTTTAGTTCATTTTTAGCTATATTATAAAGTCCATTTATTTCACAAATTTGATAATTGATATTTAAATTAATATCATTTAATGAAGTAATAAATGCTTTCATTAAAGGCTTGATATTATAAGCTTTTATATCTTTATAAATAAGTAATAAATCAACATTTTCTTTTATACTTAAATTCATTTTAGCATATTGTTTAATAGCGATAATACAAAAAGGGAATTTATCATTATGTGGAAAATAATCATCAAAAAAATCATTCAAAACAAGCTCGTAAACATCTTCTATAAAACGATCAATTTCTTTAGAATGGTAAAAACTAAACGAGCCTTGTTTTAAAAAAAGTCTAGAGCAATAAGCTTCATAATCTTTTAAAGAATTTTTTAATTTTTGAATTTTTTGTATATCCATAACTTGATAATAATCCTTATTTAATTTTACTAGTATCATACCAAAAATACTTTGTATTAAATTTTAAGTAAGTTAAAATTATAATTGTAATTTAAATTTAAAAAATGGTAAGAATATGCAAACAATTATAGAAAAACTAGAAAATCAAGAAAGATTAAATGAAGAAGAAGCTAACAAGCTTTGGGATTTAGAGCTTTTTACTTTAGGCAAATACGCACAAAGAATTCGAACTAATTTGCATGGTAAAAAGGTTTATTTTAATATCAATCGCCATATTAATCCTACAAATATATGTGCAGATACTTGTAAATTTTGTGCTTTTTCAGCACACAGGAAAAATCCTAATCCTTATACTATGTCGCACGAAGAGATAATGAAAATAGTCGATGAAACAGTTTTAAGAGATACAAAAGAAATTCATATCGTTTCAGCACATAATAAAAACACTTCATGGCAGTGGTATTTGGAAATTTTTAAAATGATTAAAGAAAAATATCCATTTTTACATATTAAAGCCTTAACTGCTGCTGAGATTGATTTTTTAAGCAGGGCTTTTAATATGAGCTATGAAGAAGTGATAGAAAAAATGCTTGAATACGGCGTTGATTCTATGCCAGGTGGTGGGGCTGAAATTTTTGATGAGGAAGTTAGAAAAAAAATTTGTCATGGTAAAGTAAGTAGTGAAAATTGGTTAAAAATTCATAAACTTTGGCATGAAAAAGGCAGACAAAGTAACGCCACAATGCTTTTTGGGCATATAGAAAGTAGAGAAAATAGAATTAATCATATGATAAGATTGAGAAATCTTCAAGATCAAACCGGTGGTTTTAATGCTTTTATTCCTTTGGTTTGGCAACAAGATAATAGTTTTATTACAGGTAAAAAACCACTTGGCTCAGTAGAAATTTTAAAAACCTTAGCTATTGCGAGGATAGTGCTTGATAATATTAAAAACATTAAAGCTTATTGGGCAACCATGGGTATAAATTTAGCTATGGTAGCTCAAGATTTTGGTGCAAATGATTTAGATGGTACTATAGAAAAAGAAAGCATACAAAGTGCAGGTGGGGCAAAAAGTTCAAATGGCTTGAATTTAAAAACTTTTATAGAAATGATTCAAAGCTCAGGCTATATAGCAATAGAACGAGATAGTTTGTATAATGAATTAAAAACTTATTAAGGATAAAAATGGATTTTTTTAAACTTAAAGAACATAATAGTGATGTAAAAACTGAAATTTATGCAGGTATTGCTACTTTTTTAGCAATGATTTATATTATACCAGTTAATGCAAATATTATGAGTAATTCAGGTATGCCACTAGAAGCTTTAATTGTTGCAACTGCTTTAGTAACTATTATAGCTACTACTTTTAGCGCTTTTTTCTCTAATACTCCTGTGGCTATGAGTGTGGGTATGGGTCTAAATGCGTATTTTACTTTTAGCGTGTGTAATACCTATCAAATTCCTTGGCAAAGTGCTTTGGGAGCTGTGTTTTTATCGGGTATTGTTTTTACTTTATTATCTTTTACTAATTTTAGAATTTGGGTGATAAAAAGCATACCAAATGATTTAAGAAAAGCCATATCAGCAGGTATTGGAACCTTTATAGCCTTTATGGGACTTGTGCAAATGGGGATTATCACCAAAAGCGAAGCAACTTTAGTGGGTTTGGGCGATTTTTCAAGCACTAAAGTGCTTTTTGGATTGTTTGGTTTGTTTTTAGTTTTTGTTTTTTGGGCTTGGAGGATTAAAGCTGCGTTTATTTTAGCTGTTTTTGTAAGTGCTTTGTGTGCTTGGATTTTTGGTATCGATGGAGCTAAATTTCCTGAGCAACTTTTATCTTTACCAGTTATTAGTGGAGATAATGGTTTAAGTGCTATATTTGGTAAGCTTGATATTAAAGGAGCTTTAGAGCTTAGTATGATTCCTATAGTACTTACTTTTTTTGTTACTCAGCTTTTTGATAGTGTGGGCACAATCACAGGTGTAGGCTCAAGAGGAAAAATATTTGATGATCCAAAGCAAGATGAGAAAAAATTAGGTAAAACCTTAGGTGCTGATGCAGCAAGTTCGGCTATGGGAGCAGTTGTTGGAACTTCTACTGTAACTGCTTTTGTAGAAAGCTCAGCAGGGGTAGAAGCAGGAGGTAGGACAGGACTTACAGCTTTAGTTACTGCTATATGTTTTGTTTTTACCTTATTTTTACTGCCGGTATTTAAAGCCATTCCTGCAAATTCTATTTATCCTATTTTAGTGCTTGTTGGAGTTTTAATGTTTATGGAAGTTGCAAATATTAATTTTAAAGATAAAGCTATAGCAGTGAGTGCATTTTTTATTATCATTATGATGCCACTAACTTATTCTATTACTACAGGTTTTGCTTTTGGATTTATTGCATATTTATTTATGCGTATTATGCAAAAAGAATTTGATAAAATTAACCTTGGTATTATTGTATTAAGTGCGATTTCATTATTAGTATTTTTATTACAATTTTTATAGGAAGTGATTATGTATTATTATGCTTATGAAGAATTTCAAAAAGAAATTATTCCTTTTACGCGCAAAATTAAGGAAGAATTTAATCCTGATGTGTTACTTGCCATTGCAAGAGGTGGTATGACTTTGGGTCATTTTTTAGCAGAAGGTATGGGTAATAGAAACTTGTTTTCTTTAAATTCCATTCACTATGAAGATACCCAAAAGTTAGATACGATTAAAATTTTTAATATCCCTGATCTTAGTTCATACAAAAAAGTTCTTTTGGTAGATGATATTATAGATAGTGGTGAAACTATGATAGAAATCAAAAGAGTTTTAATGGACAAATATCCT
Organism: Campylobacter sp. IFREMER_LSEM_CL2256; assembly: GCF_025771645.1. NCBI lineage: Bacteria > Pseudomonadati > Campylobacterota > Epsilonproteobacteria > Campylobacterales > Campylobacteraceae > Campylobacter > Campylobacter sp. IFREMER_LSEM_CL2256. The sequence continues at coordinate 5,044 of NZ_JAKMQQ010000006.1, read as the reverse complement.
CATTTAGAACTCAAAGTGGCAAGTGTTTTTTATAAACCTTCAGCATTATTAATCCCTGAGTTTTATATAAAAGAGGCTAAAGAGTGGATTGACTTTTTTTGGAGTATTAAAATTTAGCTTTAAATCAAATACAAATGCTATAATATATATTGACTTTATTTTGTTAAGAAAGGATGTCTTATGAGTTTAACAAGAAGAAAATTTCTAAAAGGACTTGCTGCTACTTCAGCGATTGCTTCGGTTAATCCTTTAATAGCCGCAAGTGAGGGAACTAAATTTTATGATACTAAAAAAATTCCTCACGCTACTCACTTTGGTGCTTTTTGGGCTGAAGTAAATTCAGAAGGAAAACTTGTAAAAGTTACACCACAACAATCTGACAAACATCCTTCTATTATCACTGATGCTATCATTGATAGAACTTATTCAGATACTAGGGTAAAATATCCTTGTGTTAGAAAAAGTTTCTTAGAAGGTAAAAAAAGACCTAAATTAAGAGGTAAAGAACCTTTTGTAAGAGTAAGCTGGGAAAAAGCTTTAGAGCTTGTATTGCAAAAATTAAAAGAAACTCCTATTGAAAATTTATTTAATGCAAGTTATGGTGCTTGGGGGCATGTAGGTTTATTGCACAATTGTAACTCAGTAGCAGGAAGATTTTTTAATACAGCTTTAGGTGGTCACATCGGCACTGATGGAGAGTATAGTAATGGAGCTGCTGGTAAGGTTAATGCTAGTATAGTAGGGGATTTAGAAGTTTATTCTTTACAAACTTCTCATGAGGTTATTTTAGAAAATACCCAAGTTTATGTTTTATGGGGAGCTGATCTTTATAAATGTAATCAAATTGACTTTAAAGTTGCAAATCGTGGTAATGATGAGTATTATAAAAAATACAGCAAATCAAATATCAAATTTATTAGTATTGATCCTCAATACACTCAAACAGCAGAGATTTTAAATGCTCAGTGGATTAAAATTCGTCCAAATACCGATGTAGCTTTAATGCTTGGTATGATGAATTATTTATATAAAAGTGGAAAATATGATAAAAAATTTATTGAAAAATACACTGATGGTTTTGACAAATTCTTACCTTATTTACTTGGAAAAACTGATGGTATTGATAAAACTCCAGCTTGGGCCGCAAATATTACCGGTGTTGAAGAAAAAGTTATTACCGCATTAAGCAGATCTTTTGTAAAAAATAGAACTTTCTTAGCAGGTAACTGGGCTATGCAAAGAGCACACCATGGTGAACAAGCTGATTGGACTTTAATGGTTTTAGCTTCAATGATAGGTCAAGTGGGTTTACCTGGTGGTGGATTTGGTTTTTCAATGCACTATTCAGGTGGCGGACAAGCATTTTCAGGTGTAAGATTACCAGTAGGTTTACCGCAAGGTAAAAATAATCTTGATACTAATATTCCTGCAAGTAGAATTTCAGAAGCAATATTAAATCCAGGCAAAACAGTTAAGTTTAAAGGTAAAGAGATTACCTATCCAAAAATCAAACTTATGTATGTAGTAGGTGCTTCTGTATTGGGTCATCATCCGGACACAAATGAGCTTATCAAAGCTTTAAGAACTCTTGATACGCTAATTGTACATGAGCCTTGGTGGACGCCTATGGCAAAAATGGCTGATATTGTATTGCCTTCAACTACAACTTTAGAAAGAGATGATATTAGTTTTGGTGGTTCTTATTCTCAAGATTATGTTTATGCTATGAAAAAAGTAATTGAGCCTTATTTTGAAAGTAGAAATGATTATGATATTTTTGAAGAATTAGCAAAAAGAATAGGTGAAAGAGAGCATAAAAAATTCACCGGAAATAAAACAAAAGAGCAGTGGCTTGAAGGTTTTTATGGCAGAAGTGATTGTCCTTATTATATGGAATTTGCTGATTTTTGGAAACAAGGATTTATTCATTTTGAAGCTCCAAAAGAAGCTTATAATTTCGTAAGACACTCTGAATTTAGAGCTGATCCTGTGGCAAATAAACTTGCAACAGAAAGTGGAAAAATTCAAATTTATTCACCAAAATTTGAAAAATATAATTTAGAAGATTTTAAAGCACATCCAACTTGGTTTGAACCAGCTGAGTGGTTAGGTAATGAAAAATTAGTTAAAAAATATCCTTTCCATTTGTTAAGCCCGCATCCAAGATATAGAGTGCATTCTCAGCTTGATAATACTTGGGTAAGAGATTTGTATAAAATTCAAGGTAGAGAGCCTGTGGTGATTAATACAAATGATGCTAAAAAACTTGGTATTACACACGGAGAAGTTGTAGAAGTATATAATGATCGTGGATCGCTTTTAGCAGGGGCTTTTGTAACAGATAATATCATGGAAGGGGTTATTAGTATCCAAGAGGGTGCTTGGTATGACCCTGAAGATGCAAGCGATAGTAAGCCAAGATGTAATGCAGGTCATGTAAATGTTTTAACAAGCTCAAGACCAACTTCAACTATGGCTCAAACAACTAGCGTTAATACTTGTCTAGTGGGTATTAAAAAGCTAAAAGAAGTTATAAAACCTTATAACTCAACTACACCACCAGAAATTATAGGAGCTTAATAATGAAGAAGATTATATTAGCATTGACTTTTTTAGCTAGTGCTTTATTTGCTAAAGATATGTTTATTTTTAATGAAAAAGTAGATCTTTTAGATAGTGCTAGTAAAAAAGTGGTAGGGCAAATTTATGAAGGCTCTAAAGTAGAGCTTATAAAAGAAGAGGGTGAATATTCTTTGATTAAAGTTAAAGGCGAGGTTGTGGAGACAAATCCAAAAAGCCTTGCTTATACTAAAGATGGAATTTATCTTTTACTTACTTTAAATGCTAAAAATGCAAGCAATGAAATGGAATTTTTAGTTAAAAGTAAAGATTTAACCGATCAAGAAATTCTTGCTTGGGATGAGATAGAATTAACTTATTATGATACTTGTACAAGTTGTCACGCAGCGCATAAACCAAAAGAACATTTAATGGAAGAATGGGATGCATACTTATCTGCTATGCAAGGTTTTGCAAAAATTACTGATGCAGAAAAAGATAGAATTTTAAGATTTTTACAATCTCATGCAAGTAATGGTCCTGTAAAACTTGACTAATCAAAAATGAAAAGGTATTTGTTAGCCGTTTTATTTTTTGATTTTTGTGCTTTATTGTATGGCATAAGCACTTTATCTATAAGTTACAATGAAGCACAAATTTATTTTTATGATCATAGCTTAATTGCTATGATTGCTAGATTTGGTACTACTCTTTTTGGTCAAAATGACTTTGGGCTAAGATTACCTTTTGTTTTATTACATTCTTTAAGCTGTATTTTATTATACATTTTAGCTTTAAAATACACCAAAACTTCTTTTGATGCCTTTGTTTCTATGGTGCTTTTTATATTACTCCCTGGTAGTGTAGCTAGTGCTTTACTTATTAATGAATCAAGTATTGTGATATTTTTTACACTTTTGATTTTAGTATTATTTGAATATAAGAAAATATTTTTATTTTATATTTTATTGGTTTTAGTTCTTTTTGTAGATGGAAATTTTGCAATTTTATACTTATCTTTTTTCTTTTTTGCTATTTATAAAAAAGATAAATTGCTTATTATATGTTCTTTGATTTTATTTGCTATCGCAATGAGTGTTTATGGGTTTGATGCAAGTGGAAAGCCTAAGGGGTATTTTTTGGATACTTTGGGTATTTTTGCAGCTTGTTTTTCGCCTTTGATTTTTCTTTATTTTTTTTATGTTGTTTATAGAATTCTTTTACAAGATGATAAGCCACTTTTATGGTTTATTAGTGCAAGTACTTTTGTTTTTTGTTTAATTTTTTCTATAAGACAAAGACTTTTTTTAGAAGATTTTTTACCTTTTTGTGTGGTTTGTACGCCTTTGTTGATTCGTTATTTAATGTCTTCTTATCGTTCAAGAATGCCACAATTGCGCCTAAAACATAAAATTTTTATAGAATGTTCTTTGGTATTTTTATTATTTTTTTATCTTGGTATTGTTTTTAATCAAAGTTTTTATTATTTATTAAAAGATCCCAAAAGACATTTTGCCTATGATTATCACATAGCTAAAGAATTAGCTCTAAATTTAAAACAACACAATCTCACACATATTGCTACACAAGATAAAGAACTAGCCTTAAGACTTAAATTTTATGGTATTTCTAAGGGTAAACTAGAGCTTCATTCTAGTAAAAAAGCTAGTAAAATCTATGTTAGTTTAGGTAAGCATAAAATATATTATTCTATAAAATGAAACAAGCTTTTACTTTAATAGAACTGGTTTTTGTTTGTATAATATTATCCTTATTATTTTCTATGGCTTATGTTTATTATAAACCTGATTATTTGCGTTTGGGAGCTGAGCAAGTTTTAAATGATATTAAATACACAAGACATTTAGCTTTAATGCAAAATGATTTTAGGGTTAAAGAATTTAACATTGCTAAACGAGAGTGGTTTAAGGCTAAATGGCAGCTGTATTTTATACGCTCAAAATCTGCCACTAATAATGAACAAACCTATACCATTTTTTTAGATAAAAACGGCGATGGCAATGCAAACATAGGTAAAAATATGATCAATAAAGACAGAGAAATAGCTGTTGATCTTATCAATCCAGATATATTAATGAACTCAGGTCAAAGTGGAGTGATAAATCAAAATGATTTCAAAGCAAATTTAAAATATAATATAGAAAAAACTTATGGTATATCTAAAGTTTTGTTTGAAGGTGCTTGTAAAGGAAGTACGCGTTTAGTTTTTGATGGTTATGGTCGTTTATATACACCTTTAAAAAATGCTACACGTGCTTATGATAAACTTGCTTCTTTTAATAATGATTGCATTATAAGATTATCTAATAATCAAAATGAGCATATATGCATTATTATAAATCCCATTAGTGGCTATGCTTATATCCCTAAATTTTCTTCAAATAAATCACAAAATATTATACTTAATAATAAAAACACCTACTGTCATGCCTTATAAGATATATTGATGTTATATCACCCTGCC
>NZ_JAKMQQ010000005.1:0-124687 GCF_025771645.1 Campylobacter sp. IFREMER_LSEM_CL2256 | reverse complement strand
TTTTTATTTAATAAAGCTGTACCTTCATAATCATAAGTATAAGCTGTTCTATCTTCATTAAAATTTATTGCTGCAATTGTAGCACCATCTTTTAGTGCTATTGAGTCAGTTGTTCTATAAACACCAACACCAACAGAATCACCAGCTACAAAAGATTTATCGCTTTCAAGAATGATTGTGCCAGTATTATTAGAAACATCTATACCATGATTTCCTGCTATAATAGTACCAGTGTTTTTAATAGTATCTACTCTAGAACCTTGCAATCTTAAACCATGAGTAAAAGCATTAATAGTGCCTGAGTTAAGAATGGTTTCAACTACAGTTTTATCTGTAAGATAAATCCCATTAAGAACATGCATAACTCCTGAGTTATTTATTAATGTTGAATGGACATTAAAATTATAAACGCCAGCACCTGTTCCTTGAGTTTCATTCCATTTGTTCTCAAACTTACCATTATATACAATTGTTCCAGAATTTTCTATATTTTCAATAGTTTTTTTAGCATAATAACTACCTCCCATACCTGCACCGGCAGATAAAATATAACCTTCATTTTTTAAATAATCTGCATCAGGAGATCCGTAATATCCACCATATACACCTATAGCAAAAAAATGGTTATCAATATTAAAACTTTCAGTATGCGTTATAATAGTACCAGTACTTGAGTTAATAGCTGTTTTTATATATGAGTCTCTAAAGGCATATATTCCACCTTTATTTCCCTCTATTACACCATGGTTAGTTATATTATCAACAGTCGAACCATGGACTATACGAATACCGCTGTCATTACCACCTTTAATAGTACCATAATTATTAATTGTACCTATTCTACCATTAGCATATACCACTATTATTCCCACTAATAACTCCTGAATTATTAATAGAATTTATAGTAGCACCATTTTCAACCTTAACACCACTACCATTACCACTACTTATAACGCCGGTATTATTAAGTGTTTCTAGTTTAGTACCATTAGCAAGTTTAATACCATCACTTCCATTAATAGTACCAGTATTTTTTAAGTTAGATATAGTAGTTCCACTTGCTATATTAACACCAACTCCACCTGTGGATTTAATAGTTCCACCATTAGTAAAATTAGTTATAGTGGTATTACCCAAATATATTGCTTCACCACTTCCTGATTGTATTAAACCTGAGTTGTCAAATTTTTCAATTGTTGATTTGTTATCATTTTTACCCCAAACAGTAATAGCAAATTTATTACTTCCATTACCTATTGTTCCACTATTGGTAAAATCTTTAATACTAGCACCATTTTGATTGTTTTGTCCTATATTAATTGCAGCACCATTTGATACTCCACCATTAACATTACCTGCATTATTGATAGTTACATTAGTAGCACCTTGACTTACATTGATAGCGTTACCACCATTTGCATTTATACTACCTGTACTTTCTATAGTTAATGAGTTATTACCATTTCCACTTATAGTAACACCATTATTAGTAGAGCTACTTATAGTACAATTACTACTGCTACTACAATTACCACCACTAATACTTTTAGAATTTTTTACTTGTTTGTTGTTATTGTTTGTAGTGCTTTTAGCTTTAGTGATAGTAATACTACCATTAGAAGCTTTATCACTTATAGTTGTTATACTAGCATTAGCACAAGTTGCTAAAAAAGATATAGTTGCTAAAGATAAGAAGGTTTTCTTAGTAAAAGAAATATTGTTTGATTGAGAATTCTCAATTCCCCCCCCCCGTGAAATTTAACATTAAAACTCCTTTGGAAATAATAATATTTTGAAGTTTGGAATTATATATTAAAGTTGTTTAAAGTTTGTTTATTTGTAAAATTATATGTTAAAAATATCATTATCGTGATAATTTTAACACTTGCTTAAATTTAGCGCAAAAGCTTTTTGGCTCAAAAGCACTTCATCATTTTCTTTAAAATCTTTAGCTTCTAAAGGACTTAGCGCTACTTGGCTGATTTGATTACCTATGGCAAGTATGGCTATAAATATGCTATCTTGTTTTTGTAGTTTTAAAATGCGTGCTTTTATAGCAAATTTTTGTGAGCCTTGCGTCTTTAAAAAAACTTCATTAGGTGAACCTTCTTTAATGATGGCTCCATTTTCTAAAACAATGACTTTATTAGCCAGTTTATAAACTTCACTTACATCATGGCTGATTAAAATAGTAGTGATTTTATAAGTTTTATGTATATTTAAAAGATAATCATGCAAGTGTAGTTTTATCTCATTATCTAAGGCACTAAATGGCTCATCTAAAAGTAAAAGTTTGGGTTTTTGCATAATAGCTCTTGCTAAAGCTACGCGTTGTTTTTGTCCCCCGCTTAGTTCTAAAATATGACTTTTTTTGTGTTTACTTAAATCTAAAAGCTCTAAAAGTTCATTAGCAAATTTTAGATCTTTTTTGGCAAAAAGTAAGTTTTGCTCTACATTCATATTTTCAAATAAAGCATAATCTTGAAAAACAAAGCCAAGCTTTCTTTTTTGTGGACTTAGAAAGTTTTTATCATCAAAAAATATAGTATCATTAAAAATGCAAATTCCTTGTGCTTTTTCAAAACCTGCTAAAATTCTTAAAAGCGTAGTTTTACCGCTGCCACTTTTTCCAAAAATAGCACAAAAATCCCCTTCTTTAATTTCAAATTTAACCTTAAGTTTAAATTCTTTTTCTTTATTTTTAAAGATTTTTTCAAAGTCAAGTTTTAGCATAAATACTCTTTGATAAATAAAGCACTAGGATGTACATAAGCAAATACAAAATCATTTTTTTGATAGTCTTGCTCTAAAAACTCATGGGTGCTAATTTGAGCTTCGAAAGTGCAAATTTCATTTTCTAATCTTATGATAGTGATGATTTGTCCTTGAAAAATATCAATGATTTTTGCATAAAAGGTATTTAAAAATGAGTTTTCTAAATTTTTTTTACTAAGCAAGCACTCGCTACTTTTAAAAGCAAGTAAAACTTCTTGATCAATGCTTGCTTTTTCGTCAAGTTCTAAAGCAAGCATATATAATTTATGTTTATTTATAAGAAATTCTACCCAGTTTATATTTTCATGATTTTTTATAGTATTTATTTTAGCTTTAATCATGGGATATTATAGCCATAAGCTTTGAAAATTTCCTTAGCCTTTTTGCTTAAAATAAAATCATAAAATTTCTTAGCTTTGGCATTATCTTTACCATAAGAAGTGATGATAATACCTTGATTGATTGGCTCATAAAGTTTTGGATCGATTAAAATATAATTTTTTCCTTCTTGGAGTTTATAAGATTTTAGTGTATCTTCATATAAAGCACTTGCTGCTATAAAACCCACATCAGCTGCTTTTAGTGTTTGAGTAAGTGCTTCTCCTATGGATTTTGCTTCGATGATTTTAGCTTTTGTTTGCTTATATATTTTAGCATTTTGTAAAGTTTCTATACTAGCTTGACCATAAGGAGCAGCTTTGGGATTAGCTATGGTGATGATTTTGACTTTTTCTTCTTTAAGTGTGTCTAAGCCTTTGCTTAAATCCATTCTAACACTGAGTAGAGCTAAAGCTCCTTGAGCATAAATAACAGGTTTTGTGCTAGCAAAATTATCATCATACAAGCTTTGTGCAAATTTCATATTTGCAGCCATAAATATATCAAATGGCGCTCCATTTTTGATTTGTGAGACTAAATTTCCACTAGCGCCTAAGCTTACATTGATACTAATATCAGGGTTTTCTTTTTGAAATTCTTTTTGCAAGGCTTTAAAAGCATAAGCTACATTTGCAGCTGCAGCGATATTTACATCAGCACCATAGCCAAAAATACACAAAAAAAGCAGGGTGAAAATTTTTTTCATTTTTTGTCCTTTTATAAATTTTGAAAAAATTATAGCTTATTTTTAAAAGCAAAAATAAATTTGTATTTTTTGCATATTTTCTAAGACTTATTTTATAGGTAAATAAAAATTTTTAATTTTTTTAAAGAATATTTTAATGTAAAAATTTATTTTAATTTTTGTATAATTTACAATTTCAATTTATGAAATTTTAAAAGGAAAAGCTTGTTAAAATACATACTAAGTTTGTGTTTATTTTTTAATACTTTGATTTTAGCCAATGACTTTGAAGATTTTGAACAAGAATATCAAAAAAAAGAAGTCAAAGATAGCTTTTATACCTATAATAAAGCTATGAGTAAATTTAATTATGATCTTTATACTTATTTTTTAAGACCGGTTGCACTTTCTTATAAAAGTATTACTCCAAGTTTTATAAGAACAGGGGTAAAAAATGCTTTTGATACCACAAGATCGCCTTTTAGATTTATCAACCACCTTTTAAGTTTAGAATTTAGAAAAGCTGGCGAGGAATTTGGAAGATTTTGTGTGAATGTGATTTTTGGATTTGGTTTGTTAGATAGTGCGAGCAAAACTCCTTTAAAAAGTTATGAGGCTGATTTTGGAACGACTTTGGGCAAATGGAGAGTAGGTAGTGGACCACACCTAGTGCTTCCACTTTTAGGTCCTTATAATGTAAGAGATGCTTTAGCTTTACCTGTAAATTGGTTTATGGTGCCTGAGGGATATATTGAGAATCTTTGGGTTGGAGCAGGCGTAAATGCTGTATTAAAACTCAATGAATTAAGTTTTGAGTATGAAAAAATAGATGATATTTACCAAAATAGTGTAGATTATTATACTTTTATACGCGATGCGTATGAACAAAGACGCCAAGAACTCATCAAATAAGGAGATAAAATGAAAAAAATCATAGTTTTGCTTTTTAGTGTAGCATTTGCTTTTGCTTTAAATTTGCAAGATATTTCTAAAACTATGCAAGAAAAAATTGATGAGAGCTTAAAAATTTTAGATCAAAATAAAAATGATAAAGCTAAAACAGCGGAAAAAATCTTTGCTTTATTTGATGGTGTTTTTGATTATGAGCTTATGGCTAAGCTTAGTCTTTCTACAAGATATGAAAAATTAAGTGAAAATGAAAAAAATGAATTTAACAAAGCCTTTGAAAAAAACCTTAAAAAAAGTTTCACAGATAAGCTTGCTTTGTATGATTCTCAAAAATTAAAAGTGATTAATTTAGAAGAAAAAAACAAAAGAGCTTTTTTGAAAACTTCTATGATAGTAGATGGCAAAGAAAATTTTGTAATTTTTAAATTTTATGATAAAAATAATGATTGGCAAATTTATGATGTAGATATTTTTGGCATAAGTATCATACAAACTTATCGCTCACAATTTAAAGATGTCTTGCAAAATGGCGATTTTAAAACCTTGCTTGAAAAGCTTTCTAGTGTTGATTTTTCTAAATAATGCTAAGTAAAATTTTAAAAATCTTTCTTAATTTCCCAAAGCTAACTTTGGGGATTGCTTTAATCTTTTGTGTATTTTTTAGTTTTTTTGCTAAAAATTTAAGTGTTGATGCAAGTGCTGAAAGCTTGCTTTTAGAGCATGATGAGGGTTTGAAACTATATAGAGAAGTTTCAGCACGTTATGGTAATGATAATTTTTTAATGCTTGCTTTTGCTCCTAAAGATAAAGATATTTTTGCTAAAGAAAATTTAGAAACTATTAAAAACTTAACTCTTGATTTAGAAAAAATCAATGGTGTGCAAAAGGTATTTTCTATCGCCAATGCGCCTTTACTTGCAAGTTCTAAAGGTAAAGAATTAAAAGAGCTTATCCAAAATATACCTAATATTTTTAGTCAAGATGTGGATATTAATCTAGCTAAAAAAGAAATTTTAAACCAACCCTTTTATAAAAATAATATCATCTCAAAAGATGGAAAAACAACAGGAATTTTGATTTATCTAGCACCTGATCTTGTTTATAATGACTTGATTAATTCAAGGGATAATGCACAAAATGAAAATGAAAAAGAGCATTTTAGAGCCTTGATTAAAAAACATCAAGAAAATTCAAGAGAATTTAGCGCAAAAAGATTAGAAGAAATTACTAAAATAGTATCTAAGTATAGTCAAAATGGAGACTTTTTGCACCTTGGCGGTGTAGAAATGATCGCTAATGATATGATTAATTATGTAAAAAGTGATTTAAAAATTTATGGTTTTAGTTTAGTAGGACTTTTATTTATAGCACTTTGGTGGTTTTTTGGCTCTTTGCGCTTGGTGTTTTTGGCTTTGGGAATTTGTGTGATTTCACTTTTTACTTCAAGTGGGATTTTCGCACTTTTGGGCTTTGATATTACTGTGGTGTCTTCAAACTATGTAGCTTTGGTGCTTATTATCACTGTTTCTGTTGTGATACATTTGATCGTACATTTTATAGAAAATTTACACAAACACCCAAAAGCTAGTGTTTATAAGCTTTTGCTCTCAACCTTACTTGATAAAGCAAGTCCTAGTTTTTTTGCTATTTTAACCACAGTTGTTGGGTTTTTAAGTTTTGTCTTTTCAGATATTGAGCCTATTATCAAACTTGGTATTATGATGAGTCTTGGTATTAGCGTGAGTTTGGTTTTAGCTTATATTTATTTTGCAAGTATTTTGGTACTAATGCCGCGTCTAAATTTTAAAGAGCTTAATCAAAATTCGTTAAAATTTTTAAGTTTTTGTGCAAATGTAAGTTTAAAACATAGAAAAGTTATCTATGGTGTAAGTTTATTTTGTATGGCTTTTGCTTTGTATGGAATTTTGCAAATCAAAGTAGAAAATAGCTTTGTGAGTTATTTTAAAGATAGTTCTAGGATTAAACAAGGTTTGTTGATTATAGATAAAGAGCTAGGCGGAACTATGCCTTTAGATGTGATTGTCAAGTTCAAGCAAGATCCAAAACAAAATGAAAGCTTAGATGAGTTTGAGCAAGAATTTGATGATTTAGCTAAAGATGATAGGTATTTTTTTAGTAGTGAAAAAACAAGAATAGCTGCTAAGGTTCATGAGTTTTTAAGTAAGCAAAAATATGTAGGTTCTGTGCTTAGCTTGCAAAGTTTGCTAGAGCTTGGAAAAAGTATTAATGATGGTAAGGCTTTAGATGATTTTGCTTTAGCGTTTTTATATGAAAATTTAGATGAGAATTTTAAAAAGCAAGTTTTAACCCCTTTTGTAAGTGTAGAAAATAATGAGTTGCGATTTAGCGTGCGTATGCTAGATAGTGATCCAAATTTAAGACGCGATGCTTTTTTAAAACAGCTTGAAAAAGACTTAAAAGAACTTTTACAAAAAGATAATGTAGAGGTTAAAATCAGTGGTATTATGCCTTTGTATAATAATATGCTTCAAAGTCTTTTTTCATCACAATTTGACACTTTAGCCTTTGTGGTGCTTGTGATTTTTGCTTTATTTGTGGTGATTTTTAGAAGTTTTGTTTATGCTTTTGTAGCGATTTTGGCCAATCTCATACCTTTGGCTTTGGTATTTGGTTTAATGGGTGTTTTCAATATACCACTTGATATTATGAGCATTACCATAGCTGCTATTTGTATAGGAATAGGGGTTGATGATATGATTCATTATATTCATCGTTTTAAAGAAGAGTTAAAACATAAAAGCTTAGAAGAGGCTATAAAAGCTTCACATATAGGTATAGGAAGTGCGATTTATTATACTAGTGTTACGATTATTCTAGGTTTTTTAGTGATGATTAGTAGTAATTTTATCCCGACGATTTATTTTGGTTTGCTTACGGTTTTGGCTATGAGTTTGCTTTTATTTGGTTCGCTTTTTTTATTACCAAGTTTTATTTTAAGCTATCATTATCTTAAGCAAAATTATAATAAAGCAACATCCAAATCACATAAAGCCCAAAAGCAATAAGCATATATTTTATAAATTGTTTCATTAATACTCCATTTTTTCTAATGCTCTTAAGATGTAAGTAGCAAATATTAGTGCTTGTGAGCGGTGTGAAATTTTTAATTTTACTTGCTCATCTAATTCACCTAAGGTTTTATCAAAACCTTTTGGGATAAATAAAGGATCATATCCAAAGCCATTATTACCCCTTGGAGTATCAATAGCAAGGCCATGCATATATCCATGTGTGCTAAAATGTCCATATTTTGAGCTTATGGCTATGGCTGCAGTGTAAAAAGCTTTGCTTTGATGTAGATTTTTTTCATGTAAGGCTTGGATGAGTTTGTTTCTATTGGCCTCATCAGTGCCTTCTTGAGAGTATCTTGCAGAAAAAATCCCTGGTGCATTGTCTAAAGCCTCTACGCTTATACCACTATCATCACTTAAGGTGATAAATTCATCTTGCTTTTTGCCTAAAGCATTAAAAATAGCTTTAGATTTTATCAAAGCATTTTCTTTAAAACTCGTGCCATCTTCGATGATTTCAAAAGGGGTGATGATTTCATTTAAGGCATAAATTTCATAAGTAGTTAAAAATTTTTTGATTTCTTCTACTTTATGTGCGTTAGAAGTTGCTAGAATGATTTTCAATTTTTTCTTCATAAATTACTCTTTTTGTTTTGACTTTAAAAAAAGTTTATCAAAATCATAGTAAAATTATCCTTTATAAGGAGAAAAGATGTTAAAAACCGTTTTACCTTTGTCTTTTATTGTAGGAACTAGATTTTTTGGATTGTTTATAGTTTTGCCGGTTTTAAGTTTATATGCTTTAAATTTAAAAGGAGCTAATGAGTTTTTGGTAGGGCTTTTAGTAGGTGTGTATGCTCTAACTCAAATGGCATTGCAAGTTCCTTTTGGAATCATTTCAGATAAAATAGGGCGTAAAAAAACTATGCTAATAGGACTTGTGGTGTTTATCATAGGTTCTTTGGTATGTTCATATGCTGATGATATTTATACGATGATGTTTGGAAGGCTTTTACAAGGTGCAGGAGCCATAGGAGCAGTAGCTACTGCTATGATAAGTGATTTTATCAATGAAGAAAATCGCGGTAAGGCTATGGCTATTATGGGTTCATTTATAGGACTTTCTTTTGCAGCTTCTTTGGTGCTTTCTCCTTTAATGAGTGCTAAATTTGGACTTTCAAGTTTGTTTGATTTAAGTGCGATTTTGAGTTTAATTTGTATCGTGCTTTTATTTAGCGTTGTGCCAAAAGAGCATACAATAGTGCATGAAAATACTAAAACTCCATTAAAAAAACTTTTAAAAGAAAAAAACTTAGCTTTGATGAATCTTACTAATTGTATGCAAAAAATGCTTATGAGTATTGCGTTTTTAAGTATTCCTTTGGTTTTGGTGCATGAGTTTAATTACCCAAGTGAGAATTTATGGCATGTTTATGTTAGCTCTATGGTGCTTGGGTTTTTGGCTATGGGTTTATCAGGATCTTTGGGAGAAAAAAGAGGCTTAAGTAAAGAGATATTGCTTTTAGGTGTGGCATTTTTTATCATTGCTTATATTATATTTGCTTTTTCGCATAATGCTTTAGTGTTTATGGTGGGTGTTGTAGTATTTTTTATAGGATTTAATTTGCATGAGCCTATTATGCAAAGTTGTGCGAGTAAATTTGCCAAAGTAAATGAAAAAGGCGCAGCTTTGGGTGTGTTTAATGCTTTTGGCTATTTTGGAAGCTTTTTAGGTGGTGTTGTAGGGGGGTATTTTTTACACCATTTTAGTTTAGTTTCTCTTGCTTTTATTTTGATAGCTTTGTCTGTAATTTGGTTTGTGTTGCTTTTGTTTTTACAAAGTCCAGCAGATTTTAAAAATGTCTATTTATCTTTAGAAACAAAGCATGATTTAAATAATATTAAAGGTATAAATGGAGTTTTAGATGTGTATAAAAACTCTAAATTTTTAGTGATTAAATACAATAAAAAACTTACAAGCGAAGAAGAAATTTTAGCGATTATTGAAAAATAATCGCTTTTATACAAAATGCTTTTCTTTTAAAATCACATATAATTTTAAAGTAGAAATAAAGAAAGTTAAAATAGCAGGTCCAAGGATAATACCCCAAAAACCAAAACTTGAAATTCCTGCTATCATTGCAAAGAAAATTAAAAGTTCGTTAATTTGCGTTGGAATTTGAACAAGTTTTTCATTAATCCATTTAATGATATAAGGTTTTACTAAAGTATCTGCGATAAAAGATATCATTATCACGCTATAAATGAAAATCACTAAAGCACCGCTTAGATTATTATTTGCAAATTCATATAAAGAAACAGGCACATAAATTAATGCCCCGCCTACTACAGGGATTAAAGAGCTAAAGCAAAATAATATCCCCATTAAAATCGCATCATAACCATAAAATTTAGTAATGATGGCAAAAAGCACCCCTTGTAAAATGGCATTTAACACCATAGAATAAAACACAACAGACATTACATTACTCACTTCGCTTAAAATACCTTGAGTTTCTTCTTTTTTCATAGGTACTATGGTTTTGATATAGCCAATGAGTTGGGCTCCATAAAGATTAGCAAAGAAATAAAACACACAAATTAATACCATATCAGTTAGAAATTTAGTCCCAAATTTAGTCGCGCTTGAAAGATAGGTTAAAACATCTTTAGAGATGGAGTTTAAATCAATACTTGCTAGCGCTTCTTTGATTTTTGGCTCTATAAAGCTTAGAGATTCAGGTAGGTGCAAAGAATAATTTTTAAAATATTCTATGGTATTATGAATATAACTTATATTAAAACCGCTAGCTGCTTTTGCAAGTTCTATAATAGCATATACAAAAGGTATAAAAAATAAAGCTAACATAAAAGCAGTAGTAGCTGCTGCAGCTATGACTTTTTTACCTTTGAATATATTTAAGAATTTAACATTAACATTAGAAGTAGAAACAGCCATTAAACTTGCTATGGCTATATTCATCAAAAAAGGTTTAAATAAAAAAAGCACCCAAAATAAAATAAATAAAATAAAGCTAATTAAGAAAAAATTACTACTTTTCATCAAATAAACCCTTGTTGTATTTTAATTTTAAAACATCAAAACTTTTTAAGCTCGCAATACGACCTTTGGCTGTTCTTTCTATATAGCCATTTGCTAGTAAATATGGCTCTATCACATCTTCTATGGTGTTTTCATCCTCACTCAATGCTGCAGCTATACTAGAAAGTCCTATAGGCTTTCTTTTAGCTTCAGTTAAAAGCTCTAAATACCTTAAATCCATCGCATCAAAACCAAGCTCATTTACCCCTAAAGAATCAAGCGCTTCTTTAGCTCTTTTTTCGCTAATGATTTCCTCATCATTTACATCAGCAAAGTCTCTTACACGCTTAAGCAATCTTAAAGCAATCCTTGGGGTTGAGCGACTGCGTTTGGCTATTTCTAAAGAAGCTTTTTTTTCACAAGTTTTATTAAGCTTTAGAGCTGCTTTTTCTAAAATGATAGCAAGTTCTTCATTTTTATAAAATTCCAAGCGAAATTGCATACCAAAGCGATCGCGTAAAGGATTGCTTAGCATACCTGCTCTTGTAGTAGCACCTATTAAAGTAAATTTGGGCAAATCGATTTTGATTGTTTGCGCAGCAGGTCCACTGCCGATGATGATATCAAGACGAAAATCTTCCATAGCAGGGTAAAGCACTTCTTCTATGGCAGGGCTTAAGCGATGAATTTCATCGATAAATAAAATATCTCCCTCGCTAAGGTTAGTTAAAATCGCAGCTAAATCCCCGCTTTTTTCTATCATGGGTGCAGCGGTAGTTTTGATATTTGCATTCATTTCATATGAGATAATGTTTGCTAAAGTTGTTTTGCCAAGTCCTGCAGGCCCACTAAAAAGGATATGATCTAGACATTCATTTCTTTTTTTAGCAGCTTTGATGAAAATTTCTAAATTTTTTTTAATGTTTTCTTGTCCTATGTAGCCGTCAAAATTTGAAGGTCTAAGGCTTGTTTCATAAGTTTCATCAGGGGAGAATTTTTCAATCTCTACGATTCTATCCATATTTTTTCCATTTTATTTTGTAAGAAATTTTAATTTTATCTAAAATTTGCTAAAATAAACATTTAAACTTAGATTATAGAAGTTTTTATGGGAATTTTAGAGCAATTAGAGTTAGATTACGAGCTTGAAGAAATCGAGCGTTTTTTGTATTTTTTTAGAAGTCTTTGCGATGTTTTAGAGCCTTTGATAGTAAAGCTAAGCAGTGATAGCTCAAAATACAAAGAAGCTTTAAAAGACTTAGAGCAAAATATCCACAACGTGGTTTGGGCTGCTAAAAGATTAAATTTAGATGAGATTGCAAATTTTTGCACATTTTGTGAGGAAATTATGCAAGAAGCAGCTAAATTTGATGGGCCTGCTAGCGATGAATTTGTGGATTGGATGTTTTTAGTGTGTGAGCAGCTTGATAGATATTGCAGTGATTATGAAAAAAATGCTTCTTTTTTAAGCGTATTTAACCCTCAAATTGCAAATGTTCCAGATAAAATTTCTAAATAATGGGGACGACTTGGCTTCGACAGGAGTAGAGTGGCCTTGGTGGCATGTCGCTTTGAGCAAAGCGTATAAAGCTCAAATTAAAATTAAACGCAAACAACGTTAAATTTGCTCCTGCTTACGCTAAAGCTGCGTAAGTTCAGTTGAGCCTGAATTTTAAGTGATACTATCTAGCTTAGAATTTGGTCATTTTTGATAGTGTAGATTGAAATTTGACAAGTTTTGATTGAAGTTAAAGTCTTAGTCTAGCTTGAAATTTTGGAAGGTGAGTTTGGCTAGATGAAATTTTCACCTTTGCTAAGCATGTAGATGCCGTGGTTGTTTTATTTTTGGACAGGGGTTCAATTCCCCTCGTCTCCACCAGTAATTAGTTTTTATTAACTAGTGCATCTCTTATATCTATGACAAGATAAATCACAAAAAAGCTTAAAAATATCGCAATCAAAGATCCAATAAGTGTTACTAGACCTACTATAAATCCTAGAGTAAACATCAGCGCAATAGAATAAATAATCGCTATAATAAAGCTTAATGCAGCCGCTATATCAAGTATAGTTCTACCAAAATTTAAGATTAAATTTTTAATCATAATAGCTCCTTAATTAATAATAATTTATTAATTATAGCAAAATATAGTTTTAATTAATATAAAATTATAGAATTATTTGAAGTTTAGATTTTCTTTGCAAGACTATCCTTGCAAAGAATTTATACAAATAAAGAATTCACACTTTCATTGTGATAAACTCTGCGTATTACCTCACCAAAAATAGGTGCTACGCTTAGGACTTTGATTTTATCCATTTGTTGTTTTAAAGGTATAGTGTCAGTTACTACTAGCTCATCTAATGCATCTTTAGCTATTCTTTCATAAGCTACGCCACTAAGTACAGGATGAGTACAGCAAGCTATAACTGACTTTGCACCTTTGCTTTTAAATACTTCAGCAGCTTTTACTATGGTTCCTGCTGTATCAATGATATCATCTACTAAAATCACTTCTTTATCTTTTACATCACCGATGACATTCATCACTTCGCTTTCATTAGCTTTTTCGCGTCTTTTATCTACTATAACTATATCAAGTCCTAAAGCTTTTGCCACGCTTCTAGCTCTTGCTATACCGCCTATGTCAGGACTTGCGATGATAGGATTTTTGTAGTTTTTATTTTTAATATAATCATTAAAAATAATACTTCCATAAAGATTATCCACAGGTATATCAAAAAAGCCTTGAATTTGTCCAGCATGTAAGTCTATGGTAGCTACTCTATCCACGCCAGCTGATTCTATAAGATTTGCTACTAATTTTGCAGTAATAGGCACCCTAGGGCTTGCTTTTCTATCTTGTCTAGCATAACCAAAATAAGGGATGATAGCTGTGATAGAGCTTGCACTTGAGCGACGCAATGCATCTGTCATGATTAAAAGTTCCATTAGATTATCATTTGTTGGAGCACAAGTACTTTGAATGATAAACACATCTTTACCACGCACGCTTTCATCTATTTGAATGCTAATTTCACCATCGCTAAAACGCTTCACACCCGCATTGCTTAGAGGCAATGAAAGGTATTTTGAGATTTTTTTAGCAAATTCCTCGTTTGCTGAACCAGAAAATATTTTATATCCACGCATATATAAGCCTTAGAAAGTTTTTTGTGATGATATAAAAAGTTTTTTAAAAATACAATAAAACATATTAAAAGCCATGTAATCTTTTTAAATCCGCATCAATAGGAAATTTATTTCCATCTTTATCTACGCTCACATAAGTTACTACAGCTGAAGTTACATGCATACAATACACACGGCCATATTCATTAGCTCTTTGAGTAACTACTTCTACTTCTACAGTGATGGATGTATTACCTGCTTTGATGATTTTTGCATAGCAAGATACCAAATCACCTACGAAAATTGGTTCTTTAAAAATGATTTTATCTACCGCAACCGTGACAACTCTTTGTGGGGAGAGTTCTCTTGCAGCAATGGCTCCGGCTAGATCAATTTGTGACATGATCCAACCACCAAAGATATTACCAGCGGGGTTTGTATTGCTTGGCATAGCTATAACTCTTAGCTTAGGTTCTCCCATATCTTTCATACATTCTCCTTGTGTTTTAAAAAAAACATTATAATTAAGTTTTAAAAATAAAGAAAGGTAAAAAATGAATGATTTTAAGCAAATAGCAAAAATTGTGAAAAATAGGAAACAAAATATCAATAGTCTTTATAATATACTTCAAACTAATCAAAGTCATCCTTTGATAGATAGAGCTTTAGAACTAGCTAATCTTGAAAATGAAAAAAGCAATGTTTTGGCAATGTTGCGTCGTTTGGTGGATTTAAAAGAGGAAAATTTAGTCCAAGAACTTGAGAAAAAAGGTTCAAATGAAGAAGAGATTACTCAAATAAAATATAAAGTTTTTTCTTTAGTAAGAGCCTTTTATGAAGTAGAACATCAAGATTTAATCGATGAGATTAAGAGTAAAAATTTACTTGATGAGTTTTATTTGGCTTTAGTTCAAGGTGTGCATAATATAGGTGTAGTTATGAATTCTTTTGAGCTTGTTTGGAGCAAGCAAATTTTAGATACAAATAATAAAATTTTAAAAGAACAATTTCCAAATTTAAGTGATGCTTTGGAGTTTTTAAAACAAAATGAGCTTTATCAGCTTAATCAAGATGGTGAAATTTGTGAAAGAAGCTATGGGGCTTTAGTTAAAATAGGAACACTTTGGAGATTTTTACCTTATGCAAAGGCTTTTGAAAATGAGGTTTTAAAGCTTGAATATGAGTTTGATAAACTTTTAGAAAAACTAAGAAATTGTGCGTTAGATGATGAAAAAAATGCTTATATTGACTATATAGAAAAATTAAAATTTGCATTTTGTGAAAAAGATAATAACGAAGTAGTTAAAAAATGGCAAGAAGCAGAGCTTGCGTGGATGGAAGTAAAATGTCCATTACAAATTGGCCATCCTTTAGAATACTATGAAGACTCTTACACGCATGCAGTAGCACTTGAGTGGGATATACGCTTAGAAGATGTGAGTGATTTTAATGGGAGTGAGTTTAAAGATAAAATCAAAGAAAGTTTTGCAATGGTGTATGCAAATTTAGATGAAGAAGATGAGGCTTTGTTTGATGAGGTGAATTTTAATCTTGAAAAAACTCAGCTTTATATTTGTATGCCTATGATTTTTTATGGAGCAGAGCTTAAGGGGCTTTTTTCTGCTCAAGTAGTGCCAAATGATGAGTATGTAAGCAATATAGCAGGCAAAAAGATTTTTGCTTTTTTAAATTATGTTTATGAAAATGCTAAAACTAAACCTTTTATGAAGCTTTCTTCTATGGTATTTGAAAAAGAATTTTTAGATTATGGTAGAGAAATTTTATTTTATAATGAAAAATTATGGAAAAGAATTTATGAAGTTTCTACCATAGGTCATGAGTTTGGACATATTTTCTTTGTAGCAAATGATAGTGAAAAGAAAATGAATGAAAGCGGTGTGTTTAAAAATATAGAAGAGTTTAAAGCTACTGCGGGCGGGCTTGCGAATTTCTTTTTACATGAAGAAGATGATTTAAAGCTTCCAGTGTTTTATGAGCTTATTAAAAGAGCTATAGGATTGATTGCTTGGCAAAGAGTAGAGGAGGTTAAGCCTTATTATACAGAAGGTTTGATTCATTTATCATTGTTGTTTAAATCAGGGGTGTTATCTTTTGCAAACGAGAAATTAAACATTAAATTTGATGAGGAAGCTTATGAAGCCTTTAAGGCTGTGTTTATGCAAAATTACTATAAATTAGCAAGACATTATATGCTAAAAGAAGATGCTAAAAATTATTTAGATGAGTTTTGTGTTTTAGAAGATGAGGTGTTTTTACCACTTGATGAAGAGTGTAAGGAATTTGTAAAATACTACTATGAATTACACAAACTTTATGGTAATGAAATCGATGAAAGTGGAGAGTTTGAAAAATACTCTAATATAAAATAAAATTTAATCAAGAAGAACTTAGCTTTCTTCTTGATATTTGCTATTTTCTAATGCTTTTTCCATATCTTTTTGCGTTTTTAAAATCGCTTTGCTAAAGCCATTTAGTACTGAAAATGGAGCAAATTGCGCCGCTCTTTTTTCTCTTGGCATTGGTGGAAAATGTTTTGATTTTTGATATTTTATATTTATTATATCTTTATAATCATCATGCATTATGACCTCCTATTAAAGAAGTAATTTCTTTAGTCTCATCATCCAAGCTTGAAGCTTTTAAAATAGCTTTTTTACCAAATTTTTGCATGATTTGAAGTCTTGCTTTTTGGAGCTTTTCTTCTTTTTCAAGTTGATTTTTCTCTTGTGAAATTGCATTAAAATCACTAAATAAATTTAATTCTTGGAAATTTTCTTGAGCTTTATCTGTGATATTATTTAAACTTAGGCTGATTTTTCTAATACTTAAGTTTTTATCGCTGATTTTGCAAAAAAGTTCCAAGGATTTTTTATTGATGATTTTTAAAGAATGGGTAAAATTTTCTAGATTTATACTTCCATGAGCATTTTTAGGTATAGTTCTTCCATAATTATCTTTAGTAGTAGCTCCTTTGTAAGAACCCAAAAAGCTTGAATTTTCTAAATTGCTTTTATCATATTGTATATCTAGCGTAATATGGTTTGTTTTAAGGTTATTTTGTATAAGTTCAAGTACTAAATGATCTACAAGTTCTTTTAAAACTTTTATTGTTTGATTATTATCATATGCAAAAGGTAAAACCTTAGCCATGATTTTAGAGTGATTTTGTGATTTGTAATTTTTAATATCTTTCATCGTGCAAGTTTCAATACCCCATGCATGATCGATTAATAATTCAGCATTAACACCAAAGTGTTTATAAAGCAAAGCTTCGTGTTTTAAAGAAAATCTTGCAAGATCTCCCATAGTATGAATGTTTAAATTCGCAAGTTTTAAGGCAATGCCTTTACCTATACGCCAAAAATCTTTTAAAGGTTTATGCTGCCATAATTTATATCTGTATAATTTTTCATCTAAAAAGGCTATAAGCAAGCCATTTTCATCTACTTGTTGTCTTTTAGCAAGTATATCCATAGCAATTTTAGCTAAGTATAAATTTGTGCCTATACCTGCTGTTGCAGTGATTTTACTTGTATGTGAAATATCAAGTAAAACCTTAGTAAGTAGCTCATAAGCTGATAGTTTGTATTTTTCAAGATAAGAACTAAGATCGATAAAAACTTCATCAATAGAGTATATATGGATATCTTTTGCATCAAAATACTTCAAATAAATGCTGTATATTTTTGTGCTAAATTCTATATAAGTAGCCATTCTGGGCTTGGCGATGATGTAATCTAGTTCTAAATTTAAATCATTTTTAAGTTCTAATGTATCAAAACTTTTAGCTTTAAAGCAGTGTTTTTGAGTTTGTTTTAATCTTTCTTGGTTGATTGAGTGGATTTTTTGTTTAAACTCAAAAAGTCTTAATCTACCAGGTATATTGTAAGTTTTTAGTGCAGGTGAAACTGCTAGTATGATGGTTTTATCTGTTCTTGATTCATCTGCTACAATGAGATTAGTTGTTAAAGGATCTAGATTTCTTAAAACACATTCAGCTGAAGCGTAAAAAGATTTCAAATCAATAGAAGCATAAATTTGCATAGTATGTGAAACTTACCTTTAGGTTATTCAGTTTGATAGTATTAATTATAACAATAAAAACTATTAAAATAGATGAAAGGAAATGAATTTTATAAGGTGGCGGACAGAGAGGGATTTGAACCCTCGAGACCCGTTAAGATCTGCACCCTTAGCAGGGGTGTGGTTTCAGCCACTCACCCATCTGTCCGTATTAAAAGGGAAAGTATATCTTATTGATTATAAGATATACCTTAAATTTATACACTAAGATAAGCTATAATTAAAGTTATAACAAAACCAGCACCTAAAACTGCGATTTGTTTGCCCCTGTCTTTGCGTATAGCTATGATAGTGATTAAAAGTCCTGAAATATAAAGGATTATCATAGCAAGTGCAAAAGCTAGCCCAAGAACAGAAAAATACCACATACCTTTATCTTTGTGAAGTAAAATCATATTTCCAAGTAAACTTCTTTCTTTTGTGATAATTTCATAATTATTTTCATCTATTTTGACAATACTTGCACTATAGTTTATAGTGCCAAGCTCTATTCCATCGCCTTTTTTGTTAAGTTTTGGTTCCAAAGATGAAGGAAGTTTTAAGTTATTTTTCTTTAAAAAATCAATTAAAAATTCAGCTTCAGCGCCTTCTTGGATAATAGCTTGAACTTTTTGAGTTTGAATTTTAGCTCCACTTTCCCCATCAAAACCAGCTATATAAGCAAAACCAGTAACAGCATATAAAAATGCTAGTGGTAAGAAAAATAAGCTAATGTAAATGTGAATTTGTCTGAATAATTTGTTTTTATTCATTTTTACTCCTTTTTGAAAATAATGAGAAGTATATTATTAAAAAGTGAAGTGAAAATAAAATTTTAATCTTTTTTAAATTTACGAGCTAGAGTAAAAAAGCTTCGAATGATTCCATAAAGTACATATAAGCTTGCGACGATTAACGCACTTTCTAAAAAATACAAATAAAGCATGGAAAATAAGATTACTAAAAGGATTAATACTTTTAAAACATTTGCCCGTTTTAAATCAATTTTTTTAAAACTTGGATATCTTATATTGCTTACCATTAAAAAAGCTAAAAGCATTTGAATACATACTATCATCAAAGAAAAATCACGTAAAAAATCATAATATAAATAAGCGCTTACCCATAAAGCACTTACAACTGCAGCTGTTGGTATAGGAAGTCCTATAAAAACTGAAGGTTCATAAGTACCTGTGGTGACATTAAATCTTGCTAAGCGTATAGCGCCAAAAACTACAAATAAACCAGCTATTAAGGAGCCAAAACGATCATATTCATAACCTATACTCATATAAAAAAGCATAGCAGGTGCAACACCAAAGGCTATTAAATCTGCTAGTGAGTCAAACTCAACTCCAAATTTAGAAGTAGAATTAGTAGCTCTTGCAACGCGTCCATCCAAGCCATCACAAATTAATGATAAAATGATATAAATTAATGCTTTATCAAAATTTTGATTAATAGAAGCAATCACTGAAATAATGCCTAAAAATATGGAAGCAGCTGTAAAAAGATTAGGTAAAATATAAATTAGTTTAAAATTCATGGATTTAAATACCCTATCAATGCACCAATGCGTACTTTATCGTTTTCATTTACGCAAATTCTAGTATCTTTTGGAAGCAATAAACTCACACTGCCATCAAACATAAAACCTATATTTTGTCCATGGTTTAAATGATGACCAAAATCATCAATATGAACTTTTCTATTTAAGGCGCCAAAAATGATGCGTAATGCCCATTGTTTGCCTTTAGAACGTGCTAAAAATAGCATTCTTTCGCCCATTAAATTTGTATTTTTCATAAATGGACATAAAAAAAGTCCGTGTCTTGGTCTAGTTTCTTCTATATCCATATTAAGTGGAGCTATGATGCTGCCTTGATGGGTGATATTGTTTATAATTTGCACTTCTATGCATTCGCCAAGCTCTTTATATGAGCTTGTTTTAATGCATTTTATTTTTCCTTCTATAGGAGCTATGATAGTATTTGGATCTGCTATATAATCGATTTTACTAGCTCTAAAAAGGCAAGCAAAAAGTATAAAAATACACCATAAAAGCCAAGAAAATCCCCATATAAATTGAGCTATTGCAAAAACTATAGCTAGAACTATGAGTAAATTCCAGCCAGCCTTTGCAATAAAATTTGTTTTCATTAGTTATCCTTAGTAACTTCTTGCTCTTTTTCTTCTAAGCGCGTTGGAAGATTGTTTTCTTCTTCATAGTTTTTAATAATCTCTCTTACTTTAGCACCATCAATAGTTTCTTCTTCATAAAGTGCTTGTACCATTACTTCTATAGCACCGCTATAAGTTTTTAAAATTTCTTTTACACCCGCATAGCGTTCATCTAAGGTTTTCTTCACATACTCATCTAAATCTTGAGCCATTTTATCAGAATAATCTTTGATAGTTTGTCCACCACTTAAGAAAGTATTTCTTTGTTTTTCAAGCACCATTAAACCTGCAATTTCACTCATACCATACATAGAAATCATAGCTTTTATGATGTCAGTTGCACGTTCAAGGTCATTGCTTGCACCAGTTGAAATTTCTTTAATGAAAATTTCCTCAGCTGCACGTCCACCTAAAAGCACATCAACTTCAGCCAAAAGCTCATGTTTTTGCATTAAAAATTTATTTTCTTCAGGGGTGTTGAGCGTATATCCTAAAGCTGCTAAACCACGCGGTATAACAGAAACTTTACTTACTTTTTTAGCACCTTTTGTGGTTTCAGCGATTAAAGCATGGCCACATTCATGATAAGTTACGATTTTTTTCTCTTTATCATTAATTCTACGTGATTTTTTCTCAAGTCCTGCTATAGCTCTTTCTACTGCTTCAACTAAGTCTTTTTGTTCTACATGTTTTTTAGAATCCCTACCTGCAAGTAAAGCTGCTTCGTTAATGATATTTGCTAAATCAGCACCCGCTAGACCTGCTGTTAATCTTGCGATATCTTCTACTTTTACTTCAGGTGAAATTTTAACATCTTTCATATGAACTTTTAAAATATCACATCTGCCTTTAAAATCAGGCTTGTCTACCAAAACTTGTCTATCAAAACGTCCTGGTCTAAGTAATGCTGCATCTAAGACTTCAGGACGGTTTGTCGCTGCTAGTACGATTACTGGCGAGCTTTCAGTACCAAAGCCATCCATTTCTGCTAGAAGTTGATTTAAAGTTTGCTCTCTTTCATCATTTCCACCCATCATGCCACTTGCTGCACGTGATTTGCCTATAGCATCAATTTCATCTATAAATACAATAGCTGGAGCTTCTTTTTTAGCATTTTCAAATAAATCTCTAACCCTACTAGCTCCAACACCCACAAACATTTCTATGAAAGATGAACCTGAGACGCTAAAAAATGGTACATCAGCTTCACCTGCCACTGCTTTTGCAAGTAAAGTTTTACCTGTACCTGGAGGACCTACAAGCAAAAGTCCTTTTGGAATTTTTGCTCCAAGATTGATATATCTTTCAGGATATTTTAGAAAATCAACTATTTCTTTAACTTCTTCTTTTGCTTCCTCAACACCTGCAACATCATTGAATTTAACTTTTGGTTTTTCTGAATTTACAAGCTTTTTAGAGCTTCCTATACCAAGTATAGATCCGCCCATATTTTTTTGCATACGAGAAGCTAAAAACATCCATATACCAAAGAAAATAAATACCGGTAAAACCCAAGAAAGCAAGATATCTATAAACCAATTACTCTCGTTAAAAGCTCCATAAGAAACGCCTTTTGAATCAAGCAAAGGCACAAAAGTAGCATCATTTGGAACTTTTTTAGTAATATATACCATATTTCCTGCTTTAGACACTGCTTTTATGGTAGTTTGACCTATGTTAACTTGGGCAATTTGATTGTTTTCAATTAAAGTTTTTAATTCAGAATAAGTAACTTTTTTGGTATTTTCTCCGCCCATAATACCCATGCTACCATCATCTGAAAATCCTTTAAATAAAAGAATCATCACAATGGCAAAAATAGCGAAAATAAAAATAGGATTTTTATTAAAAAAGCTATTATTGTTTGGATTATCTTTTGGTTCATTTGGTTTTTTATTCATTATTTTGTTTCCTTTTTGTAAGCTAAACTCAACCACTCTCCTTTGTGTTTACATTCTAACAAAGTCAAATCTTTGAATTTATCTTTAATTCTTTCTTCATATTTGTTTAAAATACCAGATAAGATTAAAATTCCATCTTCTTTGGTTTTTTCTTTAAGATCTTTTTCTAGTATGATTAAAATATCAGCAATGATATTTGCCACAACTATATCATATTTATGTAAGCTTTTATTAATAGAACCTACCCAAATATCATCAAAACTAACTTGATTTAATTTTGCATTTTCCTTGCTTGCAACTATGGCTAGCTCATCTGTATCACAAGCTTGCACTTTAGCTCCAAGCTTTGCCATGATGATACTTAAAATCCCACTTCCACAGCCTACATCTAAGCAAAATTTAGAATCATTTGTGTATTTTTGTAAAAATTCTATACAAGTGTAAGTGCTTTCATGATGTCCTGAGCCAAAAGCTAGGGCAGGGTCTATAATGATATTGATTTTATCTTGTATAGCTTCTTGCCAAGTGGTGTGAATGTGGATATTGTCAATGGTTAAAGCTTGTATACCTTTTTTATACTCTTCTATCCAGTTTTTATTTTCTTTTTTTTCTAAAGTAGAATGAAAATAAATCTTAGTGTTAAATTTTTCACATAATTTTTGATGAAAGCTTTGCAAGGCTATTTGAATGAGTTTTATATCTTCTTCTGATCGTATATAAACGCCATCATTCTTTTCTTCTATGGCATCTATATCTAGAGAAAAAACAAGATCAAGGAATAAATCTAAATATTCCTTATCTGTTTGAAAAAAAAGTTCGTAATAATGTGTTTGCATAAAAACTTATAATCAGCCTTCGTTTGTTCCTAAAACATCTTCAAGTTTTTCTTTTAATACTTGAGGTGTAAAAGGTTTTACAATATAGTTATTTACACCTGCTTTTAAAGCTGTGATAACTTCTGCCTTACCACCTTCTGTAGTTACCATGATAATAGGCATATCAGCATATTTTTCTTCCGCTCTTACTTTTTTTACTAATTCTAAGCCATTCATTTCGGGCATATTCCAGTCGGTAATTAAAATTTTAATATCATCATTTTGTGAAAGCAAATCCCAAGCTTCAACTCCATGTTCAGCTTCTAAAACATCTTTATGACCTAATCTTACAAGAGTGTTTTTGATTATTCTTCTCATGGTAGAACTATCATCAACTACTAATAACTTCACTTTTTTTCCTTTATTTCGATGTAATTACATAAGTGTAATTGTATCGTTTTTATTTTTATTAATCAATTAAAAGTTTATATTATACCATTTTAAAATAAAATTAGAATTTAATCACTCTCCATTTTTATTGTGATTAAACTCAGGCACAATTTCCTTCAAAACTTTTGCAGGATCTGTGCTTTGGAGTAATTTTTCTATTTCTTGATTTAAAATTTTTAAATCTTTAATTTCACTAGTGGTAACAAATATACTTTCATATTGAGTTTTCAAATCATCTTCATGGATTAAAAGCTCTTCGTAAAGTTTTTCACCTTTTCTTAGTCCAGTGATTTTAATTTCTAACTTTTTATTAGAAAGTAAAAGCATTTTTTTAGCTAAATCCATGATTTTAACAGGTTCACCCATATCAAGTACAAATAATTCTCCACCTTTAGCAATAGCAGCAGC
Organism: Campylobacter sp. IFREMER_LSEM_CL2256; assembly: GCF_025771645.1. Taxonomy (NCBI): domain Bacteria; kingdom Pseudomonadati; phylum Campylobacterota; class Epsilonproteobacteria; order Campylobacterales; family Campylobacteraceae; genus Campylobacter; species Campylobacter sp. IFREMER_LSEM_CL2256. The sequence goes on along the minus strand of NZ_JAKMQQ010000005.1, from coordinate 100,873 downwards.
TTGTAAAACAAGTTGTACAGCTTCATCCACAAGCATAAAATAACGCACTATATCAGGATGAGTAAGAGTAAGTGGTTCATTAGCTGCAATTTGAGCTTTAAATTTAGGTATAACACTTCCACTTGAGCCTAAAACATTACCAAAACGCACACAAGCTACTTCAAAATTTTCACAACTTGAACTTAGCGCATAAAGTTCACAAATTCTTTTTGTACAACCCATGATATTAGTTGGTCTTACAGCTTTATCAGTGCTTATCATAACAAATTTAGCAACCTTGTAAGTTTTTGCAAGATCGATTAAATTTTTAGTACCTATGATATTATTTAAAATAGCTGAATGTGGATTTTGCTCACACAAAGGCACGTGTTTATAAGCTGCTGCGTGTAAAATCAAATCTATGTTTTTTTCTTGTAAAAGTTTTTCTAACGCTTCTTTGTCTAATATACTCATCATAATAGGTTCAATTTTTTCTTTATGCAAGCTTAATTCTTCATTGATTTTATATAAATTATACTCGCTATGATCAAGCATGATTAAGTGTTTTGCGCCAAATTTAATGCATTGTTTACAAAGCTCGCTTCCTATAGTCCCACCAGCCCCACTAACTAAAACTACCTTATCTTTGATAAAATCAATCACGCAAGCATTATCCAAATCTTTTGGTTTACGCGCTAATAAATCTTCGATGCTTATATCTCTTGCTTCATTTTGTGTAAAAGAAAAAAGTTTTATATCATTAATCCCATAAGCAATAAGCTCATCAAAAAGCTTTTTGAGTTCTTCTTGCTCAAGTTTTAAAGCAATGATAGCAGTATGAATACCTTCAGCGGTATATTTTCTAATGGCTTCTTTTTCTTCAACTATAAATTTATCACAATAAGTACCTATTAAATTTTTACGCTCATCTACCACGGCTACAGGAAAAAGTCCTAAGCTCCCTTCTTTGGCTCCTTTTAATAAATGCAAAGCCTTTGAAGTGGCACCAACTACTATACAAGGATGTTCTTCGTTGTATTTTGGTTTTCTAAAATCAACTATCATTCTTTTGCTTATACGCAAACTTCCAATTAGCATACAAGATAAAACAAAGTCTATACCTATAACGCTTCTTGGAAAAGGATTAAAAAAATCATCATAAAAATAATAAATTGCTAAAAATACAAGTTCAGCTAAAGCTAAAGCGATAACTAATTTACGTGCTTCATTGAGTGAGAAAAATCTCCAAGCAACTTGATAAATTCTAAAAAAAGCTAGAAAAATGATTTTAAGTAAAATCAAAATCACAGCACTTTTAAACATACCTTCATAAAATTCACTCGGGATGTCTGCGCTAAAACGTAAAGAAAAAGACAAATAAATACTTATAACAAAAAGTAAAATATCAGCGCCTAGGAAAAATCCTAAGCGTTTGCTTTTATAATCCATCTTAGTCCTTTAAGGTGTTTAAGATTAAAGTAGAAACTTCCTCTACATCAGCTTTACTCATAGTAGTTGCGCTTGGAAGGCAAATTCCATTGCTAAAGAAAAACTCACTATTGCCATTTAAGTAAGCATCGCAACCTTTGTAAAGTTCTTGTAAATGCATTGGTTTCCAAAGCGGGCGACTTTCGATTTTATTATCTTTTAAAACTTGTATGATTTTTAAAATTTTATCTTGAATTTGAATATTTTTATTTTCACATATACAATGTTTTTCATAAGTATTAAGTTTATTTAAATCAAAATCAAGTAAAGCAGTACTTAGCCAGCGATTTGACTTGGTATTTTCAAGTTCATCTAAAAAAGTAAAGGTGCCACTTAAAAATTCTTTATACCAGCTATAAATTTCACGCTTTTTACTTACTCTTTCTTCTAAAACTTCCATTTGAGCAGTGCCGATTGCACCTAAGATATTACTCATTCTATAGTTGTAGCCATATTCTTTATGCTCATAATGAAGACAATTTTCTCTAGCTTGAGTGCTATAAAATCTTGCTTTTTCAAGATTAGCATGATTTTCACTCACAAGCATACCACCACCACCTGTTGTGATGATTTTATTACCATTAAAAGAATATACTCCAAAATCCCCAAAAGTACCTAAAGCTTTATTTTTGTAAAAACTTCCCAAAGCTTCAGCAGCATCTTCGATTAAAAAAATCTCATTTTCTTTACAAATTTGGACAATCTCATCCATTTTAGAAGCATTACCATAAAGGTGTGTTAAAATGAGAGCTTTTGGCTTTTTAGGACTTTCTTTGATGGCTTTTTTTAATAAATTTACATCTAAATTATAAGTTTCATCACAATCAATGAACACAGGCGTAGCATTCATGTAAGAAATAGGTGCTACTGAAGCTATGAAAGTAAAACTTGAAGCTAAAACTACATCACCTTCTTTAATACCCAAAACTCTTAAAGCTAGATGAATGGCTGCAGTGGCTGCATTTAGAGCAAGTGCGTTAGAACTTTTTGTATAATCTTTAATACTTTGTTCTAAGGCATTAACAAACTCACCCAAAGGTGCTATATAATTACTTTCAAAAGCTTTGTGTATGTATTCTAATTCTTTTCCACTCATATGTGGCGCTGATAGAAAAAATCTCATTTTACCTCCTTTATTTTCTTAGCAGGAACTCCGGCATAAATGCCTTTAGAAGTTAAGTTTTTAACTACAACTGCTCCTGCGCCTAAAGTTATGTCATCATTTAAACTCATACAAGGAATAACGCTTGAATTAACTCCCAAAAAACAACGCTTTCCTATTTTTACATTTCCTGTTAGTTTAGCTCCAACGCTAATATGGCTAAACTCATCTACAAAACACTCATGCTCGATCACACAAGCAGTATTTAAAATCACACCTTTTGCAATGCTAGCTTTAGCATTAACTACGACATTTGGCATGATTAAAATACCCTCATCATCTAAAAAAGCACTTGGGCTAATAATAGCACTTTTGTGTATCAAATTTACTAATCTAAATCCATCTTCTTTTGCTTTTTTGAAAAGTTTTTCTCTAATAGAGTTTGCACCAATAGCAATAAACATATCGTGTTTTTCTAAGTTGGAGTGATATTTTAAGCCTTTATTATCATCCAAAAAGATGATTTTTTCATATCCTAAATTTCTAGCTACATCAGCACAGACTAAACCATGTCCACTAGAACCATATATATAAATACTTTTAGTTGTGTCCATTGAATTTATCCGTTGTAGCTACTCCTTCTTTATTAACCCCACTTCTTTTTAAAACTTTAACAATGGTCATAAAAAAGATTTTAAGGTCAAATAAAAAAGAGCAATTTTGCACATATTCTACATCATATTTAAATTTTTGCTCCCAAGAAATAGCATTGCGTCCATTGATTTGCGCCCAACCTGTAATGCCTGGTCTTACGTCATGACGTTTTTTTTGTTCTTGATTGTATAAGGGCAAGTATTCTACAAGTAAAGGTCTTGGGCCTATGAAGCTCATATCGCCTTTTAATACATTAAAAAGCTGTGGTAATTCATCCAAGCTCAAGCTTCTAACTAGCTTACCAAAAGGCTTTAAGCGTAATTCATCAGGAAGTAATTCTCCATTTTCATTGGTTTCATCACTCATGGTTTTAAATTTATAAATATAAAAAATTTTTTCATTTAATCCTGGTCTTGCTTGTTTAAAAAGCACACTTCCTTGAACAATTTTTAAAACAATACCTATAAGCACTATAAAGGGTAAAAAAATAATCAATAAAATCAAAGCTAAAAAAAAGTCAAAAGCACGCTTTAAACCATTTTTATACATTTGTAAAACCCCTATAAAAATCAAGATATTTCAAAGCTATGATATTTTCATCATAATTTTGCGCTCTAAGAAAAGCATTTTGTGCTAAAGTATTTTTTAGTTTTTCATCTTCTAATAAAACTGCGATTTTTTCGGCTAAATCTTTACTGTCTTTGCATTTACAAATTAAACCATCTATGGCATTATCCACTGCCTCAATGCAACCCTCAGCATCACTTACCACGCACGCTTTTTTACAAGCTTGTGCTTCTAAAACCGTTCTTGGATAGCCTTCTTTATAGCTTGGTAAAACAAAAATATCGCATAAATTTAATAAATGTGTAATATCACTTCTTGCGCCAAGATAAAAAACATCATTTGAGTTTAAAAATTCTAATGGTGCACAAGATTTATTATCATCTCTTCCACCCACTAAAACAAAATTTGCCTTATCTTTTAAAATTTGACTTGCTTCATAAAATTCTTTAATACCTTTATGCCAAAGCGCTCTTGAAATCATTAAAACGATAGGCTTATTGGGCATATTGTGTTCTTTTAAAAAAGCTTGTTTTTCTTCTGTGCTAATTTTTAAAGGTAAAAATTGTTTTAAATTTAGTCCTACGGATTTGATGATTTTGATTTTTTCTTCTTTTAAGCCTAAATTTTTCATAAATAAAGCATTGCTTTCATTGACAAAAATAAAACCATTAGCAAGTTTAAAAGAAATTTTATAAAGTAAATTAATACTCATTCTTACTAATTTGCTTTTAAAATCATCATCTATATAAAAACTTCCTAAGCCTTCAACCAAACCAAAAGTGTATTTAATACCCGCCATTTTAGCTGCTATGATACCTGTTGTATTGCTTTTGTGAGCACTTGTTTGTAAAAGATTTAAATTTAAACTTTTGAGTGTATTTTTTAAACTAAGTAGATTTTTAAAAACGACTAAAGGGTTAACGCTTGATCTAGCTAAATCATAAAAACAAACCTTATAACCTAGTTCTTGTAATTTAATAGCAAAATCATCTTTTGGAGTGATGATTATAACTTCATGATTATTTTTTTCTAAAGCCCTAATGAGTGCAAGACGAAAATAATACACACTCATTGCACTATGGGTTAAAATTCCTATTTTCATCTTTTTAGCCTATAAATTTTTGCTCTTGCATCATTAGTGACTTGTTCAAATAAATCTTGATCATATTGATTTAATAAAAACATTTGTATGTAGGCACTATTATAAAGACTTTCATCTAAAATCACAAAGCTTTTATACTCTCTTAAAAAGAGCAAATAAATTTGAGCTTTTGAATCAATTTCATTGTAATAAAATTTGCCATTAGTGATAGATTCTATATCCACAAAAGCTTTTAAAGGTATACTTGCACCTTCTACTTTTAAGGCTCTAAAATCATTAATAATTTCTACTCCATTATCAAGCATAACAGAACCTGTGGTTTTATCTTGAGCTATAGCATTAGCTTGGGAGAAAAATAAACTTTTTTCTTGCTCTCCATTGTCAGGATTTGTATTTGCAAATTGTGCCACCACAGGCATGATACGCAACATTCTATAAGGCATGTAAATATATACATCTCTAGTTTTATTGGTATCAAATTTAAAATCTTTATCATTTAAACTTTCTAAAAAATCTTTAGCACTTGTTTGGTTATAATCTTTAACCATAGCTTTTAAAACATCAGGATAGTTTTCTTTGAAAGATTTTTCAGTGTATTCTACGCTAAGTCTTGCCATATTGGCTGCTGGAATTTGTTCTTTGCTTAATACAAAAGATGAGAAAAAATTATCTTTTCCTAGGTGTTTTCCACCATCGATCAAGGTTTTTACATCGCTATAATAGCGTATTGGATAACCATAATCCCACCAAGCAACAACATAATCTTCTCTTTGAGCTTTATTTTTTAAATCATTTAAAATACTAGCTTCATAAGAAGTAAAAACAGTAGAGGATTTATAATAATAAATATGTACTAGGGCAGGGCTTATGCTAAAAAATGCAATGAGTATAAGTAAGATATTTTTATTTCTTAGACTAAGTTTGATTTGTTTTTTTTCTAAAAAATTAAAAAAAGTATATAAAAAATACCCAAAACCCAAAGCCATCACAGGAACTGCATAAATGGTAAATCTAAGTCCAGCTCTTAAAGCCATAAAACCTAGTGCAAGCATAGGTAGAGCCAAAAGCATACTTTTGTGATCTTTGCAAAGTAAGATAAAACCTATAAAAGAAAGGATAAATACTAAAACACTAGAGCTAATTCTTTGCATAAACACTTCAGGATCGATAGTATTTACTTCCATAATGGTTTCATTGACATTAAAATACACAAAGGCAGCATCTTTTAAATTTTGCACATCAGAAGCTTTGAAAACATAAAATTTAAGTTGATATAAAACAGGATCTAAACCACCGCTTAAATGTAATATCAAAATGCTAATAAAAATCAAAGGCCAAATCATATAAAAATTAATTTTTTCTTCTTTAAAAGCAAAAATAGCAAATAACAATACAATCAAAGCAAGTTTATATTGCCATGCTAGCATACTTAAAGCTATGATCATCAAAGCAATAGCTAGATAAAAAATCTTTTCTTTTCTATGAAATACTAAAGTATAAAGACCAAAAAGTCCTATCATGGCAAAATTTAAAGAATAACTTGATGGATACCACCACAAATAAATCATGATGAAAATTGGACTTAAAAGTAGGGTGAAAATGTCTTTATTAATAGTTAAGCGTATAAAAGTAAGTAAAATAAGCATTGGTAAAACTAATACTAGCATATCTGTATCATAATACCCACTCATAGTGCGGTTGTAATAACTATTTGCAACGCTTCCAAGTAAGGCTGCTATAAAGCCATAGGCAGTGAGTTTATACTCTCTTGCGATTAATATAATAGGCACAACAATCAAAGAAGCAAAAAAAGTACTCATATATAAAATAATACTTTCAAAGCTAAAAGGTAAAATACTATAAAGCCAGTAAGTCAAAGTAGAAAGTGAGCTTCCAAAATAAGATAAGTCATTAGGTTGATGAAAACCTGCTATCATATCTCTTGCACCTTCTGCAAAAGCATAGCCATCATTAGTAGTAATCATAAGTTGATCATTAAAGAAAAACTCATAAAACTCACTTGCCCAAGCTACCCAGTATAATCTACACAAAACACTAAAAGCAAAGGCTATAAGGATTAAAATACAGGTATATTTTATAGAATTATTATCAGTGAAATTTTGTTGTAGTTTCATTTTATGCCTTGTTGAAAAATTCAAATAATTGCTTTGCTATGCTAATTTTATCAAATTCTTTTGCGCGCAAAAAAGCCTTTTGTCTATATGAAGCTTTTAATGCTTCATCATTGCACATTTTCTCTAAGCCTTCTTGCATGGCTTTTTCATCATCTACTTTTACTAAAAGTCCAAACTCATCATCTAAAAATAACTCCCTTGCGCCACTTTTATGATCAGTGCAAAGCACGGCAGTATTACAAGCTAGACATTCGATTAAAACATTGGAAAAACCTTCAAAACTTGAAGCAAAAGCAAAAAAGTCACATTTGCTCATGTATTTATATGGATTTTTATCAAAACCTAGTAAAAAGACTTTGTCTTTTAAATTTAAAGTTTCTATTAAAGCTAAAAGCTCATCTTTTAAAATACCCTCGCCTAAAATGACTAATTTTAAATCAGTTTTAACTTTTGCATAAGCTCTTATAAGCATAGCATGATTTTTACCATGATCAAGTCTGCCAACACTTAATATAAAAGGATCTTTAAAGTTTATTTCTTCTTTAGATTTTGCTATAATGTTTTCTAAGTCTATGGCATTGTATAAAATATCACATTTTTTTGCCTCTATATTGAAATTTTGTATTAAATCTTCTTTGTTTCCTATAGAATTTGCTAAGATTAAATCTGCTTTATTGTAAAGTTTTTTAATAAGAAATTTATTGATAAAAGAATTTAGATTATTATGTTTATAAATCACACTTGGAGTAGTGCATTCATTGATAATAAGGGTTGATTTAAGTCCTAGAGATTTTGCCATTAACGCAATATAATTAGGTCTATTTAATAATACAAATTGCAAATTGATTTTTAAATCTTCGCAAAGCTTTTTGTATTTCATAGCTAGCAAGGGCAGTTTTAAAAATTTAGCTAAGTTGCTTTCGCTTGGATTTGATTTTTCAAGGTAGTGGATATTAACCTCAGGAATATCATAGGATATTTTATCATTCATTAAAATCAAATGTACTTCATATTTTAAATTTAACACAGGTAATAGCGTAGATACAACCCTTTCAGCACCACCGCTTCCTAATGAATAAATAAAAATTGCTAGTTTTTTCATGTTAAACCCTTACTTCTTTGATCAAATCAATCCATTTTTGTGCTACATTGGCCACTTCATAATCTTTACATCGTTGCTGTGCATTAAGCGCTAGTGTTTTTCTTAAATTTTCATCTTGCATTAAAAGGGTGAGTTTTTCGCTTAAAGCTTTTTCATCATCTAAATCTACTAAAAATCCATCTTTTCCATCATCAATTAAATCTTTATGGCCGCTTGTGTATTTTGTGCTAATACGCGCTACTTGATAATATAAACTTTCAAGTAAAACCGTTGGCAAGCCTTCTATGAAAGAGCAAAGGCAGATTATTTTTGCTTTTTTATAAAGATCTTGCATATTTTCAACTTTACCTAGAAAATTAACTTTGATATTTAGATTCTTGGCTTCTTGTTCTAAATCTTGTCTTAATTCTCCATCGCCTGCTATGAAAAAATTGTATTGTTTTTGTAAATTTGTATCTAGTCTTGCTATGGCTTTTAAAAACATAGAAGCATTTTTATTATGATCAAGTCTGCCTACGAAAATGACATTATTTTCTTTTTCTAAATTTTCTTTAATGGGGCTAAAATGACAAGGATTTGGCATATTGATAACTTTTTTAACAAAGTTTTCATAATAATTTTTATCATCATTACTTAGCACGGTTAGAGCATTTGCATGAGGAAAACTTATACGGCGTAAAAATTTCCAAATTTTAGATTTTAAATAAGTATAAGAGCTATGCTCGCTAATGATTAAAGGTGTATTAGAACCTTTATTTGCCCAAACGCAAGCGATGTTAGTGGTATCTAAAAATGAGATAAAAATATCGCTTTTATGCTCTTTAAGTGCTTGTTTTAAGGCTTTGAATTTTTTAATGCGTGAGGCTATTTTATTATAAAGAGTGGAAAAGTCAAACTGCTCTAGGGTAAAAAGTTTGATTTTTGGATCAAGCTTGTAAAAAGAGTCTTCTTTGTGAAATTTAATAATATTTATTTCATGCTTTTTGCAAAGCTCATTAGCTAAAGTGACCAATACTCTTTCAGCACCACCTGAATTTAAAGTAGCTATGATGAAAGTGATTTTCATACTTGTTCCTTTAAATGCCCATGTTTTACTTCAAATACTCTATCACAACCTTGTATGGTTGAGAGCCTATGGGCTATGATGATGAGGGTTTTATCTTTTGAAATTTTATAGATTTCTTCCATGATTTTTGCTTCACTTTCTTGATCAAGAGCGCTAGTTGCTTCATCTAAAACTAAAATTTCAGGTTGTTGATAAAGCGCTCTTGCTATGGCTATTCTTTGTCTTTGGCCCCCACTTAAAAACGAACCTGAATCACCCACCTTAGTATGCACTCCATCTTCAAGTGAATTTACAAAGCTTTCAAGATTAGCTTGTTTGATTACCTTATACAAAAGTGCTTCATCCACTTCTTCTCCAAAGCTAATATTTTTAGCAATAGAATCATTAAAAAGATAAATTTGTTGAGGTATGTATCCAATTTTACTTCTAAAACTTTTTATATTGCTCTCATCAAGTTTAATTCCATCTACAAAAATAGCTCCATCGCTTGGTTTTAAAAGCCCTATGATAAGATCAACTAAAGTACTTTTACCACTTCCACTTTTACCTATAAAAGCGATTTTTTCATTTTTCTTAAGCTCAAAATTTAAATTTTTAAATAAATTTTTCTTACCCTTATAAGCAAAGAAAAGATTTTTCAAAACGATTTTTTCTTTAAATTCAATGTTTTCATCGCCTAACTTTTCTTCTTTTTCATTAAGCATATTATAAATAATATCTAAAGAGTTTTTATAATATGTGATTTCATTATAACTTGTGATGATACGATTAGCACTTGGCATAAGCCTATAAAGAGCTACTACGAAAATAGTAATGGTTGCTAAGATAGAGGAAATATCACTTTCATATCTTAAAACTAAATATACCACAATAAAACAAAGCATACAAAAACCTATACCTTCAAGGTAAATTCTAGGAATGCTTGACATGCTTTCATTGCTAATATTTGCTTTGGCAAAAAGCCCACTTTGGAGTTCATAAAGCTTTTGTGTGCTTTGTTCTTTTGTTTTGAGTTTGATGATTTTAAGATTGTTTAAATTTGCATTTAAAATTTCAAAATAATTTTTCATCGCCTCTTCTCTAGCTATGGAAGCTTTTTTTACCAAGGGTGAGAGAATTTTGATTAAAATAAAAGCATTTAAAAGTAAAAAAGCACTCAAAGCTAGAGTGATTTTATAGTTGATAATTAGCAATAAAGTATAAAGCAAAAACACCACAAAGCTTTCACTTAGCATAAGTAAAAATGCGCTAATTAAAGTACTTAAGTGAAATACTTCTTGAGTGATAGTTTTTAAAAGTTCTGATTGATTTTTATTAGTAAAATTTTCATATTCAAGATGTAAGTATTTATCAAAAATACGACAAGCAAGGCTGTGATAACGCCCTTTAGAAAAACGCGCAAGCAAATGAAAATAAAAGGCATTTAAAAAGGCTCTAAAAATATAAAAGGCAATTAATATACAGCCAAAATAAGCAATAATCTTATAACTTGGTAAATTTAAATACTCATATATAGGTTGAAAATAGGAACTTTTTTCTAAAAGCTCAAAATTACTCGCTACCGATACAAAAGGCATGATTAAAGAAATAGCAAAGCTTTCTATAAATCCTATAAAAATAGAAAAAATTAGCAAAGCAAATAAAAATTTCTTATCATGAGTATTGAGTATGAAAAAAAGTTTTTTTAACACTGTTTTTCCCACTCATAAGCACTTTTACAGATTAATTCTAAATCATCATATTTTGGTTTCCAATTAGTTAGAGTTTTGATTTTATCCGCATTTGAAATAAGCACAGAAGGATCCCCAGCTCTTTTTGGTGCAAGTTCTACTGTGAAATCTACTCCACTTACTTTTTTCATGGTTTCAATAACTTCTTTTACGCTAAAGCCATGCCCATAGCCTACATTGAAAATATTACTTTCATTGTTTTCTAGGTATTCTAAAGCAGCTAAATGCGCACTTGAAATATCATCAACATGGATAAAATCTCTAATACAAGTACCATCTTTAGTATTATAATCATCGCCAAAAATATAAAGTTTTTCTCTTTTTCCTGTGGCTACTTCAGCAGCAACCTTGATAAGTAAAGTAGCTTTTGGATAGCGTTGACCTATAGGATAACTCATGCAAGCACCTGCTACATTGAAGTATCTTAAAATGCAGTATTTAAATTCAGGATTAGCCATATTAGCATCTTGTAAGACTTTTTCACTCATTAGTTTGCTTTGTCCATAAGGATTAATCGGTGCTAATGGACTTTGCTCATCTACAATAGGAGTTTGTGGTTCTCCATAAGTAGCTGCGGTTGAAGAAAAAATGAATTTTTTCACACCTGTTTCTAAACAAGTTTGGATTAGATTACTTGTATTTGCGGTATTGTTCATATAGTATTTTAAAGGATTTTCCATACTTTCAGGAACTTCAATGCTAGCTGCAAAATGCACAATCGCATCAAAATTTTCTTCTTTGAAAAGTTTTTTAATCCCAGCATAATCGCTTAAATCTTGCTCAAAAAACTTAAAAGGTCTGATTTTAGAAAGTTCATCCAAACTTTTTTTGCTACCTTTTGAAAGATTATCTAATACACAAATTTCATGATTTGTTTCTAAAAATTGTTTTAAAGTATGAGAGCCTATGTATCCTGCGCCACCGGTGATTAAAATTTTCATTTTTATCCTTTTTGTGATATTTAATAATAGTTATTTTAATATACTTTTCTTAATTAATTTAAAACTTGCTCTTTTCTTTTTCTGTGGCCTCTAAAAATGGCTTTTGATAGCTTTTATCGCTATGTTTTTGCAAAAGCTCTTCTTTGAAATTTTCTAAAATATTAAGATAATCTTCTTGGGTTAAATTACCTTTAATGAGTTCGTATTTTAAAAATAGCATATAGGTGTTTAACACATCACTTTCGCAGTATTCGTGAATTTTTTCTAATTTGTTTTGATAAAAAAGTTCTAATACTTCATTTCCATGTATATCATACTTTCCAGGAAGTCCTGCCATAGCACAAAGTGTGTCAAGTCTTAAGCCTTTTTGGCCAAAACTTCCTAAAGATTCTAATAAATCACAATGTTTATTTTCTACAAATTTACTTTTGTAGTTATTCCATTTATCACTTGCGTCTAAATAAGCACTTGCGTTGATATTGTATTTTAATGCTCTTATAACAAACAAAGGCATGTCATAGCTTTTACCATTAAAACTTACAAGGCGGGGTTGGTGTTTATCTATGAAGTTAAAAAACTCTTCTAACATTTGTTTTTCATTTTCGCCTTTGATTTTATTGACTTTGATGAAATTTCCAAATTTATCTGCAATCACTGCACAAATGCTTACAACTTTATGAAAAGGCAGGGGTAAAAATTCACTTCCGCTTTCTTCTTTTTGTCTTTCTAAAGCTTGCTTGCTTATGCTTAAATCATCGCCATTAAAATCATAAAGATGTTTTATCAATTCTACATCAGGAATGCTCTCACAATCAAAAACGCAAATGTATTCTTGCATGATAAACCTTTTTTTAAAAAAATCTTTGTTAAAATCATAACAGAAAATTTAAAAATAAAGTAGTATATGAAAATAGGTTTGGTTAAATTATCCGCACTTGGAGATATCATCCATGCGGTAATTGTTTTACAGTTTATTAAAAAGCATTATCCTAAGGCGAATATTGATTGGTTTGTAGATGCAAGATTTGCAGGATTATTGCAAGATCATCCAATGATCAATGAAGTATATGCCCTGCCTTTAAAAGATAGAAAATTCAAAGAAGTTTTTGCTATGCTTTTTGAAGCTAGACAAAATAAATATGATGTTGTGATTGATTTGCAAGGTTTGATTAAATCCGCTTTAGTGGGTAAATTTTTATGTGCTAATACTTTTGGTTTTGATCAAGAAAGTATCAAAGAGGGTTTTGCGAGCAATTTTTATACGCATAAATTTGCGTGTAATTATGAAGAAAATATTATTGTGCGTAATCTTTCTTTGGTAGCTTATGTGTTAAATGAGCATTTTGATCATAGTGATATAGAGTTAAAACAAAGTTGTTTTAGTATAGATGATGAGTTAAAAGAAGAGTTAGAACAAAGACTTTCTTTAAGTGAAAGTGCGCCAAATATACTCATACATGTAGGCTCATCTATGCCTAATAAAATTTACCCAAAAGAGCGTTTGATACTACTTTGTAGAATGCTTTTAGAGTATTTTACTAGTGCAAAAATCATGCTTGGTTGGGGTAATGTTAATGAGTTTAATTTTGCTAAAGATATAGTTTTAAATTTAAAACATTTAAAAATAGAACTTGCGCCAAAATTAAGCTTAAGTGAGCTTTGTGCTTTAACTAAGGCAAGCGATTTGATTATCGGAAATGATAGTGGGCCTACTCATTTAGCCTTTGCATTAAACAAGCCTTCTATAACGATTTTTGGTGCTACTCCTAGTCAAAGAAATGCTTATGAAACAAATATCAACAAAACGATCAATGCAGGTAAAAAAATACTGCATTCAAAGCATATAGATAAAAGTGATTTTTGCATACAAAATATCGATGAAAAAGATATTTTTAAACTTGCTTGTGAGCTTTTAGAAAAATGATAAATTATATATATTTAAGCCTTTTTTACGTGTTAAAAGTTCTTGTGAAGATTTTACCTTCAAAGCTTTTAAACTCTTTTGCAAATTTGGTTGCTTTGATCACTTATAGGTTTAATCATAAACACCGCAAAATCATTGACACAAACTTAAAAATTTGCTTTCCTGAAAAAGATCAAAAATGGCGTGATGAAACTAGTCTTAATATCTATAAAAATTTTGCTAAATTTGGGATTGATTTTATCAAAAATCAAAATGCAAGCAAAGAAGAAATCATCAATAAAATTTGCTTTGATGATGAGGAGCAAATTTTAAATATAATGCAAAGTAAAAGACCCTTGATCGTAACTACGGCTCATTATGGTAACTGGGAACTTTTGGCTTTATCTTTTGGAGCTAAATTTCAAGGAATCTCCATAGTTGGAAGAGCGCTTGATAGTGTGATAATGGATAAAATTTTAAGTAAAAATCGCACGCAATTTAATATAGAGCTTATAGAGAAAAAAGGCGGGCTTAGAAAAATGCTAAAAGCCTTAAAAGAAGGTAGATCGCTTGGAATTTTAACCGATCAAGATGCAGTGGATAGTGAAAGTATAAAAATACAATATTTTAATCAAGAAGTAAATTTTATAGCAGGTGCAAGTGTGCTTGCAAAAAAAACAAATGCTATGATTTTGCCTTGTTTTGTGTATCAAAAAGATGAGAAATTTTTTGTAAAAACTTTTAAGGCTTTAGACGCAAGCAAGGCAAGTATAGAAGAGCTTACTAAGTATCAAGCAAAGTGTTGTGAAGAGATGGTTAAATTTAAACCTGATGAGTATTTTTTCTTTCATAAGAGATTTAAAAGATATAATCATGAGTTGTATTTATAGGATATAAAATGGATTTAAAGCAAATTAGTGTGATAATGATTGTTAAAAATGCTCAAAAAACTTTAAAAGCTTGCTTGGAATCTTTGCAAGAATTTGGCGAGATAGTTTTAATAGAAAATGATAGCAATGATGATACTTTGAAAATCGCTTATGAATTTAGTAAAAACTATAAAAATATCAAGATTTATCAGCATAAATTTATAGGTTTTGGACCTTTGAAAAATTTAGCCATAAGTTATGCTAGTAATGATTGGATTTTTAATATTGACGCAGATGAGCTTGCTAAGAAAGAATTTTTACAAGAGTTAGGGCAAATTGAGCCTAATAAAGAAGATATCATAGCTTTGCCAAGAGAAAATTTATACAATGGAGAGTGGATTAAAGCTTGTGGGTGGTGGCCTGATCATGTAATGCGAGTGTTTAATAAAACCCATACTAGTTTTAATGAAAATTTGGTACATGAGAGTTTGATTTTACATGAAGATAGCAAAAAGATTAAGTTGCAAAATGGTTTGAGGCATTTTGCTTTTGAAGATATCGATAGTTTGTTAGATAAACTTCAAAAATACTCCAAGCTTTGGGCTTTGCAAAATTTACATAAAGAAAGTAGTGTTTGCAAAGCATTATTAAGAGGAATTTGGACTTTTTTTAGAAATTATGTTTTAAAAAAAGGGATTTTTTATGGTTATAAAGGCTTTATCATAAGTACTTGTAATGGACTTGGAGCTTTTTTTAAATATATGAAATTGTATGAGTTAAAAAAACAAAAGCCAAAAACTTGTGCTTTGATTATCACTACTTATAATCAAAAAGAAAGACTTGCTTTAGTGCTTGATAGTGTTAAAAACTTAGAGCCTTTACCAGATGAGGTTTTAATAGCTGATGATGGAAGCAGGGAAGATACAGCTAAGCTTATACAAGCTTATCAAAAGGATTTTCCATGTAAGTTAGAGCATATTTGGCAAGAAGATGAGGGATTTCGTGCTGCGGCAAGTCGCAATAAGGCAATTAATGCTTCTAATAGTGAATATATTGTTTTAATCGATGGGGATATGATTTTAGAAAAAAACTTCATTAATGATCATTTAAAATTTGCTAGTTTCAAGACTATTTTGCAAGGCTCAAGAACTATTTTAAATGAAAATGAAAGCAAAGAACTTTTAAGAAAAAATGATTTTAGTTTAGCATTTGATAAAAAAGGTTTTAAAAATCAAAGAAATATTTTTTTAGCTAAATGTGTATATAAATTTTCAAAATTAACTAAGAAATTTTTTAAAAAATCACAACTTGTCAAAGGTAGTAAAACTTGCAATATGAGTTTTTATAAAAGTGATTTTGAAGCCATTGAGGGATTTAATGAAAAATTTATAGGTTGGGGCAGGGAAGATAGCGAGTTTGTAGCTAGATTTTTATTTAATAATGGAGTGTTTAAAAGACTTAAATTTAATGCTCTAGCTTATCATATTTACCATGAAGAAAATAGCAAAAATATGCTTGAAATTAATCATCAAATTTATCTTGAAACTATAAAAAATGAAAAAGTGACTTGGAAATGAAAATTTTATTACTTATTGGGGATATTACTATAGGAGGTGGTGCTGAAAGGGTTGTCGTAAATTTAGCAAATGCGCTTTTTGAGCTTGGATATGATGTAAAAATTTTTAGTTTTTATAAACAAGGAGTTGATGTAGCTTATGAATTAAATGACAATATTAAAATAGATTACTTGCATAGCAAATCAAGAGCTGATGTAAAAAAAGAAAGATTATTTTATAAGTTATATTACAAGCATTATGAGAGTTTTTTGCTAAAACAAAGATATAAAGATGTTGATGTGATGATTTTTAATAATTGTCCTCATTTTCCTTTCTTTAAAAATAAGAATACAAAATATATTAATTTTATTCATAATCATTTTAAAAAATATCGATTTAAAAATAATTATTTTGATACTTTAGTGGTATTATCAGTCAAGCAAATTAATCAGTGGAGAAAATATCATAAGAATGTTTGGGTTATACCAAATTTTCTACCTTGTTTATCCAATATAAATTCTATTTTAACTCAAAAAAATATTTTAAGCATAGGCCGTATGACAGCAAATGATGAAAAAGGGTTTTTAAGACTTATTGAAATTTGGAAGCTTGTGCAAAAAAATGTAAAATACAAAGAATGGACTTTAACTATAGTTGGAGAAGGTGAGTTAAAGAATACTATAGAAGATAAAATAAAAAAATATAAACTTGAAAACTCAGTTATATTGAAGCCCTTTACAAAAGATATAAAAAAAGAATATTTGCAATCTAGTGTTTATGTAATGTGTAGTTATTGGGAAGGTTTTGGTATGGTTTTGGTTGAGAGCGCAAATTATACTATTCCAAGTATCGCCTTTAATGTTGATACAGGTCCAAGTGATATTATAGAAAATGGTAGAAATGGATATTTAATCGAGGATGGTAATTTGCAAGAATTCGCAAATAAGCTTTGTTTGCTTATGGATGATGAAAATTTAAGAAAACAAATGGGGCAAAGTGCAAAAGAAAATATTTCTCATAACTTCTCTAAAGAAAAAGTTATACAAAAATGGCAAGAGTTATTAAACTCTTGATTTGTTTGCGTATTTTTTAAAATTTTTGAGCATTTTGATAGCTTTTAAAAAAACACTGAAGGTATTTTTTTGATTTTTTCTTGCATATAAAATACTTTCTCCAAGCATGCAACAAAGTCCAAAAATATCATCATTAATCTTTTGTGGTTTTTTTAAAATATACTCATCTTTTTTAGTATTATGAATCAAAGATGAAATTTTCATAAAATTAAAACTTTTTATAGCTTTTAAAAGCTCAAACCCTAAAGCACTATAAAGCAAATGATCTTTAATGTTTGTTTTTTGTTCAAGCAATTCTTCATTAAAAATAGGTGTTTTTTCTGCTATTTGCCACCAATAATCATTTATATTTTTACCTTGCAAATCTGTGTATGATTTTAAAAATTTCCAAGGTTTTTCTCCATAATGTAAAATTTTAGGTGTTCTTGCGCTTTTGGTAAATTCATCTCTTGTGTAATTAAGTCTATTTGCTTGTTCATCTTTGCATATAGCATAAAAAAGAGTAATGATGTTGAAATTATATGAAAAATCAAGTTTTAGTTGATATTGTGGTTTTATGGTGGCGTTAAGTAAATCTTGATCTGCGGCTTTTATGTAGTAGCATTTACAAGCTAAATCCTCACATTTTTGTTCTATATTATGTTTTTTCCATTCTTTTAGATTGATAAGTAAAAAACCTGAATTAAAATAATTTTCATCAAAATGCAAAGTGCATTTTTGGCTATTTTCTTTAAATTTTATTTTTACACGTTTAGAACCAGGATCGCCTATAACACCGGCTATTTTTCCTTCTAAATTAATAGTAAAAATTTCTCTTATATCACATAAACATAGCATATCAGAATCTAAATATAAACAAGTATTTATTTCATCATCTAATATAGAATTTAATTTTAATCTATAATAAGGAAGTTTTAAGCTATGAGCAGCTCCGCTGATGGGATAATGTTTAAAATCTTCATCATTTTGAATATGAATTTGTATTTTGCATGGGAAAGTTAAATTAAGCTCTTGTTCTAATTTTTGAAGTTTATTTTTAGTATAATTGCTAATAGAATTACTTAAAATATGAAAATAATATATTTCATTTTCTTGATAAAATTTATTTTTATCTGTATTTTTAATAATACTTGTAATCAAAACAGCTGTATATTTAATATAATTTTCATCTGCACTAAAAACAATGTGATACATTTGCTTCCTTCAGGATATTTTTAGCATTTTTTATTTGGATATTTTTTTTAATTTTAATTTTTTTTCTTTGTATTTTAAGGAAAATTTTTTCAAAAAAATTTTTATTTGTGTATTTATATGTTAAATCTATTTTATGGATGTTTAGATCGTATATGGCGATTTTAAAAATCAGTGAATGAAGTTTATTTGTTTGATTTTGAGTAAGATTTGAAATTTTTTCTGAAACAAAAGATAAGTCATGAATATAGGATTTAATTTTATTAAGATCTTTTTTTTCCCTAGTTGATGAATTCTCATTTGAAATATTATAATTATATAAATATTGTTTTGTGATACCAATTGCATTTATAAATTTTAAGCTATGTAAAACCAATAAAAAATCTTCAGCCATAGTATTTTTTTCATTTGGTTGAAGACTAATTGTATTAAAAGCTTTAAGATATAATTCTTTTTTCAATATTTTATTGAAAATATTCCAACTAAATTTAGGATACCTTGAAAATAAAAAATAGCAAAAATTTTCATTATTATAAAATGCACTTTCAAAAAAATTCCATTCTTTTTTATAATCATCGCATTCATAATAATTAAAACATATCAAATCAACTTTTTGTTTATCTAAAATTTTAACACATTCTTCACAAGTATTAAGCTCTAAATAATCATCAGGATCTAAAAACATAATATAAGGTGAAGCTGCTACTTTAACACCTTCATATCTTGCTCTTAAAAGTTTCAAATTTTCTTCATTATGTATGATTTTTATTCTATTATCTTTGCTAGCATATTCTTTAGCTATATCTATACTTTTATCATTACCACAATCATCTACTACAATGATTTCTATATCTTTAAAAGTTTGGTTTATACAACTTTCTAATGCTCTAGCTATATATTTTTCTACATTATAAGTTGGTAGTATGATGGAAATTTGACTCATGTTCTATCCTGAAAAATTTTTTTAGGATGACGAATAATCATTTTGAATTTCAGGTATTTTTTATAAATTTCAATATTTTTTTTAAAAAAAATAATTTCTTTTTTGATTTTTAGAGGATCTTTAGCTATTTGCATATTAAAATAATACATACAATAATCTTTGATGCCTTTTTTAAAAAAATCATTTTTAATATCAATATTAAAAATATATAATTGTTTCGCTATTTTAACAAGGCAATAAATTCTAAAATATTCTCTAAGCTCTTTATAATCGCTAAAATGCTCTTTTAGCGGCTCTAGATATTTAGGTAATTTTTGCGGTATTAAAGTATTTTGGATATTTGTTATGGAGCCTTTTCTAATTCTATATATCATTAAGGTTGTATTGATATAAAAAACTTTTTTCGCCAAGCAAAACAATATAGTTCCAAAATCATGATCTTCATGATAAATTCCATGTGTGAAACGAAGATTATATTGATTTAAAATTTTAGCTTTAAAAGTTCCTTGCCAAGCAAAATAAAACTGAAAAAAGTTATTTTCTTGCAATAGTTCTATGCCGGTATTAAAAAATATTTTTTTACTTTTTTGCATTAGGTCTGTTGGTGGTTTTTTTAAAAAATAAGAATTTTCTTCATGATATTCTTCAAACCCATGTGTGCAAATATCCAAATTTTTTTCAATCATTTCTTTCACGCAAAGTTCTATACAATCGTTTAAAAAATAATCATCAGAATCTAAAAAGTGAATTATAGAATTTGGTAGCTCTTGCACTAATAAATCATTTATATTTTCTATATTTGTTTTTATGTATCTTTTTTGAATTTGCATAAAATTTGATTTTACAGTTTCTTTGTTAATTATTTTTGTATTTTTGTCAAAGGTATGAGTTGAAGTAAAAGAAATTATATCTTGTTCTTTATTATCTTCAAAAAAGCTTCTAAGTTTAGTTCCTTTTATAAATTCTAATCCCATATTTCTTGCCGAACTCAATCCTCCATTTTCCTTAGAGATTAAAAATATTCTTTCATCTTTATTGAGATATTCTAAAGCTATATCTAAGCTTCCATCATCTACTAAAACAATATCTAAATGTTTATAGCTTTGATTGATAACGCTATCTAGACATTCTTTTAGGTATGGTGCTACATTGTATATTGGTATGATAATGGAAAGTGTTGTTTTCATTGATAAAACTTTTTATTAAAGATAAATTTTAGATATTTTTTTAAAAGTATGATTCTTTTTCTATTTATTTTTAGTGGTAATTTAAAATATGCTAGATAAGTTAGATAATTTTTTTTATATAGCTGTATTTTTCTTTCGTTTTGTCCAAATTTGATATTCTGCATTAGAATAGCAAGGAAAATAAATAAAAGAGTGTCGAGTTTATTGTTTTTTAGATAATTGTTCATTATTTTTATGATTTGTGTTTCTTGTTTTATGTAGTTTTCAATTCTTTTTTTGTTATTTGTTAACATAGAGCTTGTGCTGTTTTGATAATAGTGATATATATTAAGAGAGCTTGTTTGGATGTTTTTACAATGTTGTATGATAAAAAAATACATTAAAGCATCTTCTGCCATGGTTAGTTTTGTGTTGATATAAGCTAGAGAGGTTAGTGCTTTTGCGTAAATTTCTTTTTTTATTATTTTTGAGCAAAGAGTCCAGTAGCATAAACCATCGTGTGATATTACATATTGACAGTATTCATTAATAGAAAAAATATTATCTTGTAAGATTTTATTTTTTATTATCGTGTTATTGGAATGATATAAGAAATCAAACCATATTAAATCTATTTTATCATTTTTGTTTAAAATTTTAATACATTTTTCACAAGCATTAAGTTCTAAATAATCATCAGGATCTAAAAACATTATATAAGGTGAGCTTGAATTTAATACACCTATATTTCTACTAGCAAAGGTTCCCAAATTTTCTTCATTATGTATGATTTTTATTCTATTATCTTTGCTAGCATATTCTTTAGCTATATCTATACTTTTATCATTGCCAAGGTCATCTACTACAATGATTTCTATATCTTTAAAAGTTTGATTTATACAACTTTCTAATGCTCTAGCTATATATTTTTCTACATTATAAGTTGGTAGTATGATGGAAATTTGACTCATGGTTTATCCTGGAAAATTTTTTAGGATGAAGTAGATAAAATTTTGAATTATGATATATTTTTTTTAGAAATAATTGAACTTTAAAGAAAAAATAAAAATCTTTTTTTATTTTTTCTTCTTCAGAGTCATAGTTAAATAATTTATAATCATATTGATAAAGCTTGTAGATAATTTTATAAGTTGTCTTGTTGTAATATGATAAATAATGTCGATGGCTACTAGGATTGGATGTTGTTAATGTTCTTTTTATATTTAATTTTGATAAAACAAATTGAAAATCATTGTGAATATTTTCTACTTTTCCTATGAAATTGACCAGTATATTTTTTTGTTCATCACAAAGAAAGCAATATTGAGGGATAAAATGAATCCAATTAAAAATTTTATTTCTAATTTTTATATTTTCTAGATCTAAAACAAATTGCTCAAATGAATTGTATTTTTGTATATGTTCTTGTGACCATTGCAAATCTTCTATATTGCCACCTCCTTTTTTAAGATAGAAAAAAGCAGAAACAAGTCTATCATGAGGATTTCTTACAAATCCAAATGAAAAAAGATTTTCAAATTCTTTGGGATTACTTTGTATGTAATCTTGAGCTTTAATATGCCCACTAAGCCATTTATCTGTTTGAAAAATAGCTTTTTCTATACTTGTTCCTGCTGCTTTTGGTATATGTATAAAAATACATTTTTGCTTTCTTTGAAAGTCTTTTATTAGATTATTATCCAAAAATCTCCTTTTATTTTTTAAAGATTTTTTATATTAACTTAAAAACAAATAAAATTTATTTATGTATTTTATTAATTATGTTTGTAATTTTGCCATAAAATTTCTTTATTTTTGTTTTCATAGTTAATATTTTTAATTTTCTCAAACCTAAGTTCGTATGTATTAAGCATTAAATAATCACAGAATCTAAAAAAAATGAATAATATCATCAGGTAAATCTTGAATGATAAAATCATTAATGTTTTTTTTAACTTTGTTTGGACTATATTTTTACTAAGTTTTGTAAAGTTTTTATTTATTCTTTTGCAAGTTCTTTTATACTATTTTAAAATTATTTGATTTTTCATAACTGATAATATTTTCTTTGTTTTCAAAAAAATCTCTTAATTTAGTTCCTTTTATAAATTCTAATCCTATATTTCTTGCAGAACTTAATCCCCCCCCCCAATTTTCTTTGGAGATTAAAAATATTCTTTCATCTTTGTTTAAATATTCCAAAGCCGCATCCAAGCTTCCATCGTCTACTAAAATAATATCTAGATCTTTATAAGTTTGATTTATTACGTTAAGGTACTACATTACATATTGGGATGATAATTGTAATTAAAGGATTATTCATATATACTTTCTTTGTATTTTATTGTACATAAGGAAACATTAAAAAATATGAAAGTTAGAAAAATATTTATAAATTTATTACTTATATTTATACCAATAAAATCTGTAAGAAAAAAGATAAGATATAATTTAAACAATAAAATCATATCTTTACAAAAAACCGATTCTAAGTTACCTAAAAATATTTTAAACAAAATAAAAACATACAATAATAAGTATTTTTATAAAATTAATAAAACCATTAATGGGGGGGGGGAGGCATAATGGCTATTTTGACTTTGATCCAAAATCAAAAGATCCAAAATCTTCTTTAAATCCTTGGGCTTATATAAGAGTCAAAAATGAAGCTATTACTTTAAGAGCTTCATTAGAAAGTATATTGCCTGCAATACAAAGAGGTGTTATAGGATATAATGATTGTACTGATGGAAGTGAAGAAATTATTTTAGAATTTTGTAAACAATACCCTTCTTTTATACCAGTAAAATATCCTTATGAAGTGCAAATTAAAAATCCACAATCTGAAAAGAATAAGCTGTATAATTATTATAATTATATTGCTAGCTTTATACCGAAAAATGAATGGCTTATAAAAATAGATGTAGATCATATTTATGATGCTAAAAAATTATATAAAAGTTTTTATATACCACAAAAGGATAACGATATAGTTAGTATAGCTAGATTAAATATTGCTGTCGAAAATAATAAAGTATATATTGTCCCTCATTATTTTGTTGATGTTGCTGATCACTGGCTTATAAAAAATAATCAATTAAAATGGGAAGAAGTTTTGATTGTAGAAGATGGATTTGATTGGATAGAAATTTCTAAAGATAATTTATATCAATATGATAATTTTTCTTCATATGAAATATTATGTTTAAAAGGAAGAAATATATATCATACAGAATTAACCAATTGGCATTTTCCATTTGTAAAGCAGCATAGGAAATTAAAAATTCGAAATGATTGGATATTGTTAAGTGATTTTAAAGATCAATTTTCTTACCTTATAAATTCAAGGATTGATGAGAAATTGTTAAATGAAGATAGAATTATAAATACATATAATAATTTTGCTTTAGAATGATTGTTTTTATTATTTGGTAGAAATCTAATAATTATCACTTGCAAGTTGCACATTTAAAAGCAAACAATTTTTTATTTATAAATAATTTTTAAAGTTGAAAAATAAAATCTTATAATTTCTCTTATAATTTTAGATGGTATGCTAAGTTTCTTTTTTCTTTGTGTTATGGTAGTTTCTACATGATTTAAGTCAAGCAAAAATGGTTTATATATAATGTTTTGTATTTTATTATAATAATACATATCCATATAATCATCTACAGGCTTAAACCAATATCTCGCTTTTTCAATAAAATTTTTTGCAGCATTTGGGTGTATAAAATATCCTTGCGTGCCACCAGTATTCTCGTAACTTATGTAAAAATTGTTATTTAAATGGTGTATTCTTTTATTAAAAAGATAATAAAATCTTATGTATTCATAGTTGCTATTTAGTAATTTTTCAATGATATTTGAGTTGTTTAAAAGCTCATCGCTAAAAATAACATCATCTTCTAAAATGATGATAGGGTTATTAAGTTCTTGGCATTTTTTCCATAAACTATAATGAGATGCAAAGCATGATTTTTCACTATCGCTAAGTTCGCGTCCAAGTACAAATTGACACCACCATGGGAAGTGGCTTTTAAACTGTAAATGCTCATTTTTAGAACCATCGATAGCTTTAAAAATTTAAATTCTAGTTGATTTTTTAAATTCGGATTATATGTGAAGAGTTTTTGAATCTGTTTTTGCATAAAATTTTTTCTATCTTCTGAGCGTTCTAGATTGATGATAAAAACTTTTACTTTTTTCAAACTCTACCCTCTAACCCTAAAATTTCTTTCTCTAAGATTTCTAATATTTTTTCATTAAAATGTTTATGTGAAAAAATATTAGCTAATTTTTTAATGCGCTTTAAACTTTGTTTTTTATGCTCGTAATTTTGCCATAAAATTTCTTTATTTTTGTTTTCATACCTACCATTTTCATTAAATTCATAGCGGTATATACATTCTTTTGACACTAAAAAACTCTCACTTAGCATAAAATTTATATAGTTAAAAAGCACATCCTCCCCATAGCAAAGCCTTTCTTTAAAATCAATATATTCAAAACTTTTTAAAATCAAATTTTTCCTATATACTTTTGCCCAAACACTCCAGCAAAAATGTTTTTGCTTAAGTAAAAATTCCAAAAAATCATCTTTATTAAAAAACTCATCTTGCTTAAATCTATAAAATTTCTTAAATTTCACTCTATGTACATATGCATCAAACACTACTATATCTATATTTTTGATTTTTTCAAGCCCAAGCTCACAAGCATTAAGCTCTAAATAATCATCAGGATCTAAAAACATTATATAGGGTGAGCTTGAATTTAATACACCTATATTCCTACTAGCAAAAGTTCCTAAATTCTCTTCATTATGTATGATTTTTATTCTATTGTCTTTACTAGCATATTCTTTGGCTATATCTATACTTTTATCGCTTCCACAATCATCTACTACAATGATTTCTATATCTTTAAAAGTTTGATTAATACAACTTTCTAATGCCCTAGCTATATATTTTTCTACATTATAAGTTGGTAGTATGATGGAAATTTGACTCATTTTAACTCTTTATTTTTTGATATAATTATAGCTTTTATTTTAAGGAAAATCATGAATATTTTTATCAACCTTCCTACTTGGCTTGGCGATGCAGTGATGGCTAGTGCGGCTATTTATGCTATAAAAGAAAAATACCCCCAAGCTAAATTTACTTTTTATGGTTCTTTTGTGAGTACAGAGCTTTTTAAACATTTTAAAAATGCTCAAATTTTAGTAGAAAATAAAAAGCAAAGATATAAACAAATTTTACAAGCTAGAAAAAACCTTGGTAAATTTGATCTAGCTTTTTCGTTTCGCTCGGCATTTTCAAGCAAGATTATTTTAAATCTAATCAAAGCAAAAAAAAGATTTTATTTTGATAAAAATATTCTAAAAGAAGAACACCAAGTCTTAAAATACTTAAATTTCATAGAAAAAGCCTTAAATTTTAAAGCCACTTCAAATGTTTTAAAACTCCCTATAAAAGCAAAATTAACTCAAAAAATCTTAGGTATAAACCCGGGTGCGCATTTTGGAAGTGCTAAAAGATGGGAAGCGAGCTATTTTGCAAGGGTGGCAAAAGAATTTAGCCCCACGCATAAAATTTTAATCTTTGGAGTAGAAAGTGAGAGAGAAATTTGTGATGAAATTGAACAATTTCTTCTAAAAGAAGGCATAAGGGCAAAAAATCTTTGTGGTAAAACTAGCATTTATACTTTATGTAAAAATATTTCTATGCTTGATTTACTCATCACAAACGATAGTGGTCCTATGCATATAGGTGCAGCTTATGGGGTAAAAACGGTGGCTGTTTTTGGTTCTACCAAATTCAGTCAAACCTCTCCTTGGCAAGAAAATGCTAAAATAGCACATTTAAATTTAGTTTGTATGCCTTGTATGCAAAAGATATGCCCTTTAAAACACCATAAATGTATGAAAGATTTAAAGCCTGAAGTGGTAATAAATTTAGCAAAAACATTTTTTTAACATATTTTTCTTTGTGATTTGGGTTTAAACCTCTTGCAAAAGCTTGATAAATGTGTTAAACTTAACAATCATTTTTAATCAAGGAGCTTTTTATGACTAAAGCAGATTTTATTTCTCAAGTTGCTCAAACTGCTGGGCTAACTAAAAAAGATGCAACTGCAGCTACTGATGCAGTAATCGCTACTATTACTGATGTATTAGCTAAAGGTGATAGCATTAGCTTTATTGGTTTTGGTACATTTTCTGTAGCTGAAAGAGCTGCTAGAGAAGCTAGAGTGCCAAGCACTGGTGCTACTATCAAAGTACCTGCTACTAAAGTTGCTAAATTTAAAGTAGGTAAAAACCTTAAAGACGCAGTTGCTGCTGCTAAAACTGCTAAAAAAGCTAAAAAATAATTCTTTCGCAAAAGTTTCTAACTTTTGCGTTTTTCTTCATAATTAAGTATTAATTTTCTTTTGATATTGTTTTAAAAAATTAGAAGGAAAACAATGTCAGTTTATAATAATATTTTAGATTGTATAGGTAATACCCCGATTATTTCTTTAAAAGAATTTGCTCCAAATCTTTATGCTAAATGCGAGTATTTTAACCCAAGTCATTCTATAAAAGATAGAGCAGCTGTGGAGATGATAAAACAAGCTTTAAATGAAGGTAAAATCAATCAAGAAACAACCATTATAGAAGCCACAAGTGGAAATACCGGCATAGCTTTAGCAATGATTTGTGCAAGCTTAAAGCTTAAACTTATCATAGCTATGCCTGAGTCTATGAGTATTGAGCGTAGAAAAATGATGAGTTTTTTTGGTGCAAAGCTAGAGCTTACTCAAGCAAGCAAAGGCATGCAAGGAGCACTTGATAGAGCTAATGAGCTTTTGAGTGAAATTCCAAATTCGTTTATGGTAAGTCAATTTGAAAATATCAATAACAAAAACGCACATAGAAAAAATACTGCCTTAGAAATTTTAAAAGCTTTACCTGATCTTGATATTTTTTTAGCAGGTTTTGGTACAGGTGGGACTATTAGTGGGGTAGGAGAAATTTTAAAAGAACACAATCCTAATATTAAAATCATAGCCTTAGAACCCGCAGCTTCGCCGCTTTTGAGCAAAAATACCGCTGCAAGTCATAAAATTCAAGGTATAGGTGCAAATTTTATCCCTAAAATTTTAAATCAAAAAATCATAGATGTGATAGTTTGTGTAAGCAATGAAGATGCTATAAATACAGCTTTAGAGCTTGGTAAAAACGGCATAATGGCAGGAATTTCAAGCGGGGCAAATGTATATATGGCTAGAAAAATTGCTTTAGAAAATCCAAATAAAAAAGTCTTGACTATGTTAAATGATACAGCCGAGCGGTATTTATCAACTGATTTATTTGTAAATTTATAATTAGGAGTGAATATGAGTCAAAATAATGAGCATTTTGATTTAGATCTTGAAAGGGCGATTTTAAGTTCTTGTATATATAGTGAGGATTCTTTTTTTAGTATTTCTTCAGATATTGAGATTAATGATTTTTCGCTCAAAGCTCATCAAGATATTTATAAAGCTATTTTAGCTTGTGTGAATGCAGGCGAGCCTATAAGTGCAAGTTTTATAAGAAAACATAAAAAAATAGATGAGCAAATTTTAGCTGAAGTTTTAGCTACTACTTCCATAGCAGATGTGAGTAAATACGCATATGAATTAAGAGAAAAGTCCATTAGACGCCAACTTTTAAATTTTGCTTATACTATACCTACAAGGGTTAATGAAGATAAAAGCATTTCTCAAATTTCAGATGAAATAGGCAAAGAGATTTTTAATCTTACCAACCGTGTAAATAGTAATAGTATTAAAGATATGACTATGGTTATGTCTGAGCTTATGGATGAGTTTAAAAAGCAAAAAGAAGCTGAAAACAAAGATATTTTAGGACTTGATACAGGTTTTAGTGAGCTTAATAAAATGACAAAAGGCTTTAAACCTGGCGATCTTGTAATCATCGCTGCACGCCCAGGTATGGGAAAAACTACAATTTGTTTAAATTTTATAGAAAAAACACTAAGACAAAATAAAGGCGTTGTGATGTTTTCACTAGAAATGCCTGCTACACAAATCATGCAAAGATTAATCAGTGCAAAAACTTCCATTTCTTTGCAAAAAATTCTAATCGCAGATTTAAACGATGATGAGTGGAGTAGGGTGGGTGATGCTTGTAATGAATATGCACAAAAAAATCTTTATATTTATGATAGTGGTTATGCTAGTATAGCTGATATTCGTTCGATTTTACGCAAAATTAAAGCTCAAGATGAAAGTATTGAGCTTTGCGTGGTAGATTATATCGGTCTTATGATGAGTAACTCAGCTTTTAATGATAGGCATTTGCAAGTGAGTGAAATTTCAAGAGGTTTGAAGCTTTTAGCAAGAGAATTAAATATGCCAGTAGTGGCACTTTCGCAATTAAATCGTTCATTAGAAAGTAGAGCAAATAAACGTCCTATGCTTAGTGATTTAAGAGAAAGTGGTGCTATAGAACAAGATGCAGATACGATTTTATTTGTATATAGAGATGAAGTTTATAGAGAGCAAGAAGAAAAAGAAAGAGAAAATAAAGCCAAAAATGAAGGCAAGACTTATGAGAGAAAATTTATGCCAAATCCTGTACAAGAAAAGGCTGAGCTTATTATAGGTAAAAATAGAAATGGCCCTGTAGGGCATGTGGATTTGCTTTTTTTGAAAGAAAAATCATGCTTTATTGAAGCTCCAAAAGAAGATTTTGTGGTTACAAACTTTGAAGGTTAATTCAAAGGGTAACCATAATTTCTATGCATAAAAAGTTCTAAATCTTTAAAATCGATTTTTCCCATCAGCTCTTTTACAAGCTGTTTGTATACTATTTTTCCATCTTTAATTACAAAAGCTGCTCTTGCTAGCAATCCTGCAAATATACTATCATTTATTAATACCCCATAGTTTATGCCAAAATCTTTAAAGGCAAAATCACTTGCGGTTATAATATTATCAATCCCTTCAGTAGCACAAAAACGATCCATAGCAAAAGGTAAATCCATGCTAACAATAATAACTTCAATATTTTTCATAGAAGCTAGTCTTTTATTGGTTTCTTTGGCTTGTTTTGAGCATACTGGTGTATCTAAGCTGGGTAGAGTTAATAAAATTTGAGTTTTCCCAGGTGGTGCTATTTCTACTGGGGCAAGATTTTTGGTTCTTAGAACTACCCTTGGAGCATTATCTCCAACTTCTAGTTCAATTCCTGCAAGTTCTATAATTTGACCTTTATATGTAATGCTTGACATAATTTCCCTTTTTTATAATAAAATCATTTTTGCTAAAAGTAAGAAGCTAAAAAATCCCAAACCATCAGTAATCGCAGTAATCACTACACTTGATCCTACCGCAGGATCGATTTTAAATTTTTTCAAAGTTAGAGGTACAAAAGAACCTACAAAACCGGCTAAGGCTAGATTAATTAGCATTGATAAGGCTATAACAAGTCCCAAAAGAGCTGTTTTAAACCATATGAAAGCTATAATGCTCATAATACTAGCAAATATAAATCCATTGAGTAAAGAAATTCCACTCTCTCTTAATATAACTTTTTTAGCATCTTTAAATTCTACTTCATTGAGTGAGAGTTTTCTAACTGTTACTGCTAAAGCTTGTGAGCCTGTATTACCTCCCATGGAAGCTACGATAGGCATAAGTACTGCTAGGGCTACAAGTTGTTCTATTTCACCTGAAAAAAGGCTAATGATATTAGCTGAGATTAATGAGGTGGTAAGATTAATCATAAGCCAAAAAGCTCTAGCTTTAGCCGCTTTAAAAGCACTTTCTTCCTCAACATCTGCATCGACTCCGGCTAAGTTATAAATTTGTTCTGTTGCATTTTCTTGGATTAAATCATGGATATCATCATAGGTAATTCTACCTAAAAGCACTCCATCATCATTTACAACCGCTAAAACACTCAAATCATAATCTTCTACTATATCAATAGCCTTTTGTATATCCTCATGATCTTTTATGCTATAGCTTTTATATCTTTCATTATTGTTTTTAATAATATCTGCAAAACTTAGTTTAAAATCCCAAAGCAAAAGATCGCTTAGGTTGATAGCATTGCAAAGCTTTCCTTGATTATCTATGATATAAACTTGAAAAATTTGATCTACTTGTCCTGAATGTTTTAAAATTCTATATCTTTTAATAGCTTTTTCTATACTCTCATCAATAGAAGCTGTGAAAATTTCTGTTTGCATATAAGCACCAGCAGTATTTTCATCATAATTTTTAAGGCGTAAAATTTCTTCTTTATCTTCAGAGCTTAAGCGGTTTAAAATAGCTAAAGTTTTTTGCGGATTTAGCTCTTCAAAACGCTTAATTAAGTCTGTTGCATCATCACTTTCAAGCTCTTCTACTGCTTTTGCAATCTTTATAATGCTTAAGTGTTCTAAAATATCTTCTAAGATATGTTCAGGCGTTATAGTAGCTACATTTGCAAGTGTGTAAGTATCAAAAGATTTAAGAGTTTGCAAATAAAGCTCTTCGTTATATCTTTTGATAGTCTTTAGGGCTTCATTGGTTTCATAGGTGCTTTGATCTTTGGAAATATTTTTTAAAAGTTCTTGTGCTTCTAAAAAATCATTCATCATCTCAAAGCTCCATAGAATTTTCTATATTTTGTTCTTTTGGTGGATTTTTATAGTTTTCATCAATGCTTTGCAAGCGATTTTCATACTCTTTTGCCATTTTTAAAAATTCTTCTTTATTTTTACCGCTTAGGCTTGATTTTGGAATTTTTACTATGGTTTCAGGATTAATTGCTTTGTTATTTAGATAAAGTCCAAAATGCAAATGTGGTCCAGTACTCATACCAGTAGAGCCTACATAAGCAATCACTTGTCCTTGTTTGACTTTTTGACCACGTTTGATTTTTGCAAATCGACTAAGATGAGCATATAAAGTCATATAGCCTGACATGTGTTTTACTTGAACAACTTTACCATAACCACCTTTTGTCCCAACAAAGCTAATCGTTCCATCTCCTGCACTTTTAACTGGAGTACCCGTTGGAGCTGCATAGTCAATACCTAAATGTGCTCTATAGCGTTTTAAGATAGGATGATATCTTGCTCTAGTAAAGCGATCTGAAATTCTTGTGTATTTAACAGGTTTAGTTAAAAAGAAATTTTCAAGCTCTTTTCCTTGAGCATTATAATAAGAATCTTTATATAAAAATACAGAATATTCTTTACCTCTAATGTTAGCTAAAGCTGCTTGGATATTAATATCGCCAAAAAGTCTTCCTAGTCTTCTTTTTTGCTCATAAATTAATACTACACTATCGCCTTTTCTGACATTTTTAAAGTTAACACTATTTTTAAAAGCTCTCACCATGGCTCTTGCTAAGGTTACACTGCCACTTTCATCATAAACATCTTGATAAGCTGAGTTGTTAATAGCTACGCGAATAGTTCTTTTTTCTTTAGTGTAAGAAATAGGAGTAAAACTCAATACGAATTTATTTTCTATATTTTTGTAAATATGAATTTGTAAATCATCGCTAATTGGGATTAAAACTTGCTCAAGTTCACCTTGTTCATCTTTTAGCATTTGGTATTTAACACCACTTGTGATTTCTGCACTTAGTTCTTTATCTTCTCCATCAAGATTATAATATAAATTAAGTGGTATAGAATGATCTTGTAAAAAATCAAGTAAGGTTTTGCCATTTTCCCAAGAAAGTTCTTCAACACTTGAAATAGCAAAAAGTTTTATAGATAAAAGTAAAGATATGAAAATTTTTTTCATGATAATCTAAAACCTTCTAAAATTTAAACATAAATTTGTATTTTACTTAATTTTTCTTACAATTTTGTAAGGAAAAAACAATATAATTTATTTTTTACACTTTTTAAGGAGTATAAATTGTCAAGAATTATCTTAATGCTTTGCTGTTTTTTAGCATTTTTACAAGCTAAAAATTTTGATTTAATACAAACAAAACTTGAAAAAGTAGATGATATTTATGGTTATATAAAAGATGATCCTAGAATTTTATTGCACTCAAGTGGTATAGTTGTGCATGAAATTGATACACAAAAATCAATTATTGCAAGAGCTAGTGTAATAGGGCGTGAAAATGGCTTAGTTAAATTACAATTTAAAGTTTTTGATATGCTAGCTCAAGATGCTATGCCTTTGCCAAATGTATTGCCACAAGTAGGGGATAAAATAGTTTTAAATTATTTATACGATAGAGCTTTGATTATAGCTCCTGATAAAAGTGTGTATGATTTTATAGCTCAAAAATTAAATGGAATTTATTTTTTACACCCTGATTTATTTGGTGCGCATATGATACAAGAATACCGCCAAACTCCAAGAAGATCAGATTTTAGATCTTTTTGTTCAAAAAATGCTGTGGGGCTTTTAGTAGTAGCTTTAGAAAATAAAGCTGAGATAGTTGATTGTCAAGACTTTGGCAAGATTGAAGAATTTGCTATACCTCAAGCTCAAAGTTTGCAAATTCCATTTTATTCAAGAATCACAGGTTATAAAAGTGATATTTTTAGCTTAAATGATGAGGCCATTGGAAATTATTATGTATATTATGAAAAACTAATTAGCTTAACTAGAGAAAAATAATGCAAGAAATCCATCAAAAATTCTTTCAAGATCTTTTAGGGGTTGAAAATGCGCATTTTGATCCTATCCATAAAAGAGCATATAGTTATGATGCTACTAAAAAGCATTATTTGCCTGATGGAGTGCTTTTCCCAAGAGATGAAAATGATATTAGTCAAATTCTAAAATATTGCAATGAAAATAAAATCATCATCATTCCTAGGGGCTCAGGTAGCGGATTTACCGGTGGAAGCTTGGCTGTTAATGGTGGAGTGGTGCTAAGCTTTGAAAAACATATGAATAAAATTTTAGAAATTGATCTTGAAAATTTAGTCGCAGTGGTACAACCTGGTGTGATAAATATGGCTTTACAAGAAAAAGCAAAAGAATATGGCTTATTTTATCCACCTGATCCTGCTAGTATGGAGTATTCTTCTTTAGGAGGAAATGTAAGCGAAAATGCAGGAGGTATGAGGGCTGCTAAGTATGGCATAACTAAAGATTATGTAATGGCTTTAAGAGCAGTTTTACCTAATGGAGAAATCATTAGAGCAGGTAAAAGAACCATAAAAGATGTAGCAGGTTATAATCTAGCTGGAATTTTAATAGCAAGTGAGGGATCTTTGGCTGTGCTTAGTGAGATTACATTAAAACTAGTTGCTTTGCCAAAGTTTAAAAAGACAGCTATGGGGATTTTTAACAGCATTGATGAAGCGATGAATGCAGTTTATAAAACTTTAGCTAAAGGTGTAACTCCTGTATCTATGGAATTTTTAGATCAATTAAGCATACGAGCATTAGAACAAAAATTCCAAAAAGGTTTACCTATGGATGCGGGTGCGATTTTAATTGCTGATGTAGATGGTAATGTAAAAGAAGCTATTGAAGCAGATTTAAAAATCTTGCAAGAGAGTTTTTATGAATCTGGCGTAAGAGAGTTTAAAATAGCAAAAGATGAACAAGAAGCAGCTGATATTTGGTTTGCTAGAAGAAATTGTTCTCAAAGCATAGCGATGTATGGAAATTTAAAGCTCAATGAAGATATTACAGTACCGCGTTCAAAACTACCTGAGCTTTTAAAAGGCATAGCTGAAATTTCTAAAAAATATGGTTTTAAAATCCCTTGTTTTGGTCATACTGGCGATGGGAATGTACATACTAATGTAATGGTAAGCGATAAAAACAATCCTGAATTAGTTAAAAAAGGTTATGAGGCTGTGGAAGAGGTGTTTAAGCTTACGGTCTCTTTAGGTGGGACTTTAAGTGGAGAGCATGGTATAGGCATTTCAAAAGCTCCTTTTATGAAGCTTGCTTTTAGTGAAGCTGAAATGGACTTAATGAGAAATATCAAAAAAGCATTTGATCCAAATAATATACTCAATCCTTTTAAAATGGGACTTTGATGAGTTTTAAAAACTTATTTAAAATTCTTTTAGCTTTAAGAGATAAAGAAATTTTAAATTATGCTGCGGCTTTGAGTTTTTATACTATCTTGTCTTTAATACCACTTTTGTTTTTGTGTTTTTGGGTTTTTACTCAAATTCCAAGTTTTGAAATGTATCAAGAAAGAATTAAAAATTTAATTTTTACTTTTTTAATCCCAACTCAACAAGAATTAATCATACAATATATCAATACCTTTTTAAAAAACAGCGTAAATTTAGGTCTTATAGGGCTTTTGGCTATGGCTTTGACTTCTTTGGCTTTTTTTTCAGGTTATGATTATGTGATTAATAAGCTTTTAGAGGAAGATTCTAAAAGTCTTTGGCACAGTATAAGTTCTTATTGGACTTTAGCAACATTAACTCCACTTGGACTTGGGGTGAGTTTTTATATTTCAGGTTTTATACAAAAAACCTTAGATGATTTTAATATTGCTTTAAATTTTTTTGAGATTTTACCTTATGTGATTATATGGGCTTTATTTTTTGTCTCTTATTCAAGTTCAGTAAGCAAAAAAGGCGATTTAAAAACTTTACTTATTAGTTCTTTTGGTGCTTCTGTAATTTGGTATATTTCTAAGATGATTTTTGTGTATTATGCTGTATATAATAAAACTTATTTAAATGTATATGGTTCTTTTTCTGTAATATTATTTTTCTTTTTGTGGATTTACATTTCTTGGATTATTTATCTTTTGGGATTAAAGGCTTATTTGCTTTTAAATCAAGAAAATAAAGGGAATAAACCCAAGAGAAATTACAAAAAGAGCTAAGTATTTATTAAATATAGCGATTAAAGATAAAATTAAATAAATACAATAAAACACAAAAGGTATTGATAGATTAATCGCATACATTTTAAACTCAAAAAAATGCATTAAATATAAATCTAATAAATTTCCATAAGAAAAAATATGCAAGATTAAAACCAAAGGATAAAATATTATAAAGGCTAAACTTAAAGGTATGGCTAAAAATTGCTGAAAACTAAGTAGAGGAAAAAAGTATAATACAGGGATAATCATTGCTAAAAAAGTCCAGATATTTAGCAAAAAAACATGAGTAAAATTTGAAAATTGATCTTTAAAATGATGAAGATATAAATAAATATAAAAAACTCCTAAAATAGAAAATAAAAACCCAACACTAAAAAGAAGTTTTGGAAAAATGCTAATGCAAAAGACTATACTTAAAAATAAAAATTTAAAACTGAGTATTTTAATATTTTTACTAAATAAATAAAAAGCAAAAAGACTCATCAGTAAAGCTCTTGTATAAGAAGGGCTAAAATCTATTAAAAATATATAAAAAATTAAAAGCAAGAAAGCAAAAATACTAATATCAAGCTTTAAACTTCTATAAGGAAAATATCGTTTATGAAAAAAAGCGTATAAAGGAGCAAAAATCAAAAAGCAAAAGCTAAATAACAAGCCCAAATGATATCCACTAATGGCAATTAAATGTGCGATATTGTAAAAATTTACATCATTTCTAAGCTCACTTGATACATTTTTGGCAAAAAATAAAACCCCATAAAATTCTTTGACTTTTTCATTATGATGTTGATTTAAAAAATATCTTATTAGTGTATTTTCTTTTTGTGTTTTAGTTTTGTTAAAATCATAACTTGGTGCATAAAAACTTTTACTAAGATAATCTTTGAAGTTAATATTTTTAGTGATAATTCTAAGATTTATCACATCATTTTTACTTAAATTTAGATCTTTAAAGCTAGTGGTGTAAAAAATAAAATCAGAATTTTTGAGTTTTAAAACTTGATATTTTTTACCTTTTTTATTAGTTTTTTCATAAGAAGACAAAACAATGTTATCTTTAAGTAATAAATGCTTAGTAAGTTTAAAATTTTGATATTTTTTATACTCATAGATGAGATTTAAACTAAAAATTGCTAAAAAACACAATAATAAAATAAAAAATTCTCTATAAGTTTCTTTTATAGAGAATTTTAAACTCATTTTTTCTTAGAAAAGCGTGATAAATATAACCATATAATAAAAATTAAAGTGATTATAAAAACAGGAGCTATGTAAGGATAGTTGGCAAATGCTTCAAAAGCTTCTTTTAGGGTATTTCCAAAAATAAAACCAGCATAACCTAAAATAACAGCCCAAATTAAACTAGCTAAGGTATTGATGATAAAAAATCTTACAAAGCTAAATTTACAAAGACCTGCTGCTATAGGAATGATAGTTTTTACTCCATAGATAAATTTTTGCACTACTAAAAGCAAGTCGCCGTATTTTTTGATTTTCATCATAGCAAGAGCGATTTTTCTTCTATGATTTTTAAAATAAGGCATTATGTCTTTTTTGTAGTATTTTCCCAAGATAAACAACAAGGTTGAGCCTATGGTGTTAGCTAAAAAGGCTAAAAATATACATAAATGCAAATCAAGTTTAGTGGAACTTGCACAAAGCACTCCTGCAGCAAGTATAGCAACCATACCTCCACCAAAAGAATAAAAAAATAAAATTAAATAGCCATAAGTACTTAGATTATCTATCATTTCTTGCATGAAAAACCTTATCTTGCAAAATCAATCGCTCTAAGCTCTCTGATAACATTAACTTTTATTTCGCCAGGGTATTGAACTTTTTCTTGAATCTCTTCAGCTATTTCTTTAGCTAAAAGCACAGATTCATCATCATTGACTAATTTTGCATTAACAATAACTCTAATTTCCCTACCAGCATTAATAGCATAAGCTTTTTTAACCCCTTCTTTGCTCTTTGCTATATCTTCAAGCTCACTCACTCTTTTTAAGAAGGCTTCTAAAACCTCACGTCTTGCGCCAGGACGCGCAGCGCTTAGTGTATCTGCTGTACAAACTGCAGCTGATTCTATACTTATAGCTTCTTCATGCCCATGATGAGCATAAATTGCATTAATTACAACAGGATGTTCTTTGTATCTTTTACAAAGCTCAGCTCCTAAATCCACATGAGAACCTTCAAATTCATGTGTTAAAGCCTTGCCTATATCGTGTAAAATTCCAGCTCTTCTTGCTAATTTTTCATCTCCACCACACTCAGCTGCTATGATTCCAGCTAAATGTGCTACTTCTAAAGAATGCGCTAGAGCATTTTGGCCATAACTTGCTCTATATCTTAATTTTCCTATTAATTTAACAATTTCAGGATGTATATTATTAAGTCCTAAATCCATTACTATAGTTTGACCTTCTTCTAAGATATTATCTTCAAATTCTTTGCAAACTTTTTCATGAATTTCTTCTATTTTTGCAGGTTGTATTCTGCCATCTTCAACTAAAAGTTCAATCACTTTTGTAGCAATGGCGCGTCTATAAAGATTAAAACAACTTACTATAATTGCTCCAGGTGTATCATCGATGATAATATCAACGCCCAAAACCATTTCTAAGGTTTTAACATTTCTTCCTTCTTTACCTATAATACGACCTTTTAGCTCATCATTTTTTATATTTACTACATTGATTAATCTTTCAGCGGCAAATTCTCCTGCAAATCTTGAAGTAGCTTGCGCTAAGATAAAATTAGCTTTTCTTTTGGCTTCATTTCTAGCTTCTTCTTCGTATTTTCTAACAATATGAGCAATCTCAGCTCTTGAGTTTTCTTCTACTTTTTGTAAAACTATATTTTTTGCTTCTTCTTGTGTAAGACCAGCTGAATGCTCAAGAATTTTTAATACTTCACTAAGCTTTGTTTCATAATTTTGTTTTAAATTTTCATTTTCCTCATGTAAAGCTTTTATAGCTTGCTGTTCTTTTGCCAGTTTGTTTTTGTTTTCCTCATGAAGTTTTTCTTGATAATGAAGATTTTGTTCTTTTTTATTAAGCTCTTCTAGCTTAATAGAATGTTCTTTTTGAAGTTTTTGAATTTTTTCATCAAATTTTTTCTTTGCCGCAAATTCAGCTTCAGCAACTGAATTTTTAGCATCTTTAAGTGTTAGTTCAGCTTCATATTCAATGGCTTTTGCTTTTGCTTTTGCTTGCTCTAAAAAGATATTGAAATTTGCATCATTAATCTTTTTGGCGACTATATACCCAATCCCTCCGCCTATAAAAACGGCTATTAATGCGACTAATATTTCTATCATTGTTTTTAACTTTCCTAAAATATTTTTTATAAGGGTTTATATAAAAATTTCCTTTTATATCATGATCTTGGCTAAAAAATTGATCAGATTTTGCATCGATCATTTGCGTAAAAATAACCAAAGGTTTTTTATAAGAAATGCTTTCAAAAAACCTATCGTAAAAACCTTGACCATGACCGATTCTTCCTAACTTTGCATCTACGCCTATTACAGGGATAATCGCAATATCAATGCGAGTTTGCAAAAAAGAATCTTTTGGCTCATACACCCCAAAGCTCTTTTTTTCAAGAGCTAATCTTAATTTTACTACCTTTAAACTTTTATCTTGCATAAATGGGACGAAAATTTGATATTTTTTTGTTAGAAAATGCCTGAATTTATAAAGATTAATTTCATATTTTAAAGGGATATATATAAGGATATTTCTACAATTTTTGCATAAATTTAGAATTTTCTTTATTTCTTGAAAAACCAAAAAATCCCTTTTGTATTGATACTTTAATTTTAAATGCATTTTGGATTTTTGTTTTATTCTAAAATTGTTTTTTATCAAGGCTTTCCTTAAAGTTTTTAACTTTTTATGTTATACTTTTAAGCTTAAAAAATCATAAGGATAAGACTTGAAATTTAAAATTTTTTTAGTAATTTTTATTATGATATTTTTTACTTCATGTTCGAGTGATAAAGAAAATTCTAGCACTGAAAATACAGACAATGCAAGTTTAACTCAAAGTGAAAATACTGATTTTACTTTAAAATTTTTAGATGGTAGAAAAATGTATGTGAAATATCATGAGCAAGCATTTAATTTTGATGATACAGCTAAAGCTAAATTGTTTGTTTTTTTTACGACTTGGTGTGCACCTTGTAAGGCTCAAATTCCACATTTAAATAATTTAAATAATAAATATCAAGATAGATTTGAAGTAATAGCGCTTTTTTTAGAAGAGAATAAGGAGCAAGAAATATTAACTTTTATAGAAGATGAAAAAATTAAATTTCCAGTAGCTATAGGAGAGAATAATTTTGTTTTTTCTAAAGTTTTAAATGTCAGTTCTATACCAACAATGGTGTTATTTAATACAAAAGGTGAAAAGATTAAAGAGTATTTAGGGATAATCCCTGAAGAAATGTTAGATATAGATATACAAAAAGTGATAATGTGATGTTTGGATTTTTAAAAAATGGTTTGAAAAAAACCTTAGAAAGTATTCATTTAGTTAAGGCTTCAAATAAAATCATTACTAAAGATTTACTTGAAGAAATGCTTTTAGAAGCCGATGTGGCATATGAGATAGTTGAAGAGATTATTTACTATCTTCCTCCAAATGATGAGGTCAAAAAGGCTGATTTAGAGCGTGTTATGGGAACTTATTTTATTTATGATAAACCAGAACTTGTTAATGTCAAACCTTTTGTGGATTTGATTTTAGGTGTAAATGGAGTGGGTAAGACCACAAGTATTGCTAAAATGGCACATTTGCATAAAGAAAATGGTGAAAAGGTTATACTTGGAGCTTGTGATACTTTTAGGGCAGGAGCTATAGAGCAGTTAAAATTATGGGCGCAAAAATTAGATATAGATATCATAGCTACTTCACAAGGACATGATCCTTCGGCGGTTGCTTATGATGCTATTTCTAAAGCTTTGGCAAAAAACTATGATAGGGTTATTTTAGATACAGCAGGACGCTTGCAAAATCAAAAAAATCTTGCAAATGAGCTTGAAAAAATTGTTCGTATAAGTGATAAAGCTATGCAGGGAGCTCCTCATAGAAAAATCCTTGTACTTGATGGCACTCAAGGTGTGGCAGGAATTTTGCAAGCAAAAGCTTTTAATGATTTAGTAAAACTTGATGGAGTGATTATTACAAAACTTGATGGAACCGCTAAAGGTGGAGCTTTATTTAGTATAGCAAGAGAACTTGAGCTTCCTATTTTATATGTAGGAGTAGGGGAGCAACTAGGACAAATTCATGAGTTTAATCCTAATGAATACGTTAAAACTTTAGTTGAAGAGATTTTTGCATAATTTATGGCTAAAAAACATATTTTATTTGAATGTCAAGCTTGTGGAAATCAGCAAAGTAAATGGCTAGGCAAATGTCCTGAATGTGGTTCTTGGGATAGTTTTATTGAGCTAAAGCAAGAGCAAATTAAGGTTTTAAAAGAGTTAAATTCGCTCTCAAACACTCCAAGTTCTGCAGTATGTATAAATGACGTTGTAGCAGAAAATTTCACTCGCATTAGCACTGATGATAATGAGCTTGATTTGGTTTTAGGTGGCGGGCTTGTTGTGGGCTCTTTGGTGTTAATTGGGGGTTCACCTGGGGTTGGAAAATCCACACTTTTATTAAAAATTGCTTCCAATTTGGCAAAAAGTGGTAAAAAAGTACTTTATGTAAGTGGAGAGGAGAGTAAATCTCAAATCAAACTGCGCGCAGATCGTTTGAATGCAAATTGTGAGAATTTATTTTTACTTACTGAACTTTGCTTGGAAGATATTTTAAGTGAGCTTTCTAAAAAAGATTATGAAATTTTAATTATTGATTCTATTCAAACTTTATATTCTAATAAAATTACTTCAGCAGCAGGTAGTATCACTCAAGTTAGAGAAATTACTTTTGAGTTAATGCGCTATTCTAAGGCTAATAATATCAGCACTTTTATCATAGGTCATATTACTAAAGATGGAGCTATAGCTGGACCTAGAATTTTAGAGCATATGGTAGATGTGGTGCTTTATTTTGAAGGCGATGCTAATAAAGAAATAAGGATTTTAAGAGGTTTTAAAAATCGTTTTGGAAATATTTCCGAAGTTGGTATTTTTGAAATGACCTCTAAGGGTTTAATTAGTGCTAAAGACATAGCTAATAGATTTTTTACGCGTGGCAAGGCAGTAAGTGGTAGCGCTTTGAGTGTAGTGATGGAAGGAAGCAGAGCTTTAGTGCTAGAAATTCAAGCCTTAGTTTGTGAGAGTGTTTACCCAAAACGCAGTGCAACAGGCTATGAAAAAAATCGTTTAGATATGCTCATAGCTTTACTTGAGAGAAAGCTTGAAATTCCTTTGGGGTATTATGATGTGTTTATTAATGTAAGTGGTGGGGTGAAAATTAGTGAAACTGCGGCAGATTTAGCGGTGGTTGCAGCGATTATTTCAAGTTTTAAAAACCGCCCTTTAAGCAAAGATAGTGTTTTTGTGGGTGAGCTTAGTTTAAATGGCGAGATTAAAGAAGTATTTTCGCTTGATGTGCGTTTAAAAGAAGCTAAAATGCAAAAATTTAAAAATGCCATAGTGCCGGTTAAACCTATGGAAGAACTTGGTTTAAAATGTTTTGTAGCCAAAGAATTACGTGAGGTTTTAGAATGGATGTAAAATTTGATGTAATTATTATAGGTTCAGGTCTTGGAGGCTTAAGTGCGGGTGCTTTTTTAGCTAGAAATGGTAAAAAAGTTTTAGTTTTAGAACAGCATTCTTTAATCGGTGGTTGTGCTACTTGTTTTAAAAGAAAAGGTGTTTTGATTGATGCGGGGCTTCATGAAATGGACCTAGGTGAAGCAAAAACTGACATGAAGCATTTGATTTTTGAAAAACTTGGTATAAAGAATAAAATTGAAATTTTACCTTTACCAAGTGCATGGAGTATTAAAAGTAAAAATTATAATCTAACTTTACCTCATGGCATAGAAAACGTAAAAGAGGTTTTGAAAAAAGAATTTCCACAAGAAAGTAAAGGTATTGATAAATATTTTAAAGCTATAAAAACGCAAGCTTATGCTATTCGAAGGTTTCCTTGGGATTTAAAATTAAGTGAATTATTGTTATTTCCATTTAGCACTTCTTGGATATTTATCAAAAATAGATTGTTTAATAAAAAAGTTTATGATGTTTTAAATGCTTATATTAAAAATGATAAGTTAAAAAAGATTTTAAATGCAAATATGAGTTATTATCATCATGATAGTAAGGAATTTATTTTTAGTTTTCATGGCATTGCTCAAAAGCATTATTATGATGGTGGGGTATATATTAAAGGTGGTTCACAAGCTTTAAGTGATGCTTTGGCTGAGGTTATAAAAGAAAATCAAGGACAGGTTTTAGCTAAGGCTGAAGTTGTTAAAATACTCACAAAAGATCAAAAAGCTTATGGAGTAGAATACATTCAAAATAATCAAAAACACACCATCTATGCGCAAAATATCATTGCAAATTGTGATCCTTTAATCGTATATAAAGACTTGCTTAAAGATTTAAATTTAACCCAAGAAATCAAAGCAATAGAGTCTAAAAAGCGCGCTTGTTCTTTGGTAAGTGCTTATTTTATTTATGATAAAGATATTTCTAAAATTTATGAAAATATGGATTATTGCAATTTTATATTTGAAGATGATTTTTTAAATAGTTCATATGAAAATACTAATATTTTAAAATTAGATATCAAAAAAAGACCTATGGCTTTTGTGAATTATTCTAAAATTGATAGTGGTTTAGCTAGCGATAAATACATAGGTGTTGTAGCTTTTAGTTCAAATTATAATGAATGGGATTTAAATAAACAAGATTATAAAGCTAAAAAAGAAGAGGTATTAAAAGCTATAGTGCAAAGACTAGATGAGATATTTCCAAATTTAAGTTCACACTTAATCCATCAAGAATTAGCTACGCCAAAAACTATACAAAGATATACCAAAGCTTATGAGGGTACAATTTATGGATTTTCTCAAGATCAAGAAGGGGTTAAATATAGATTGCATTATAAAAGTAAAAGTATAGAAAATTTGTATTTTGCTAATGCTTTTATATTTCCTGGAGGTGGTTTTACAGGTGCGATTTTAGGAGGATATTTTTGCGCTAATAAAATGAATTTTCATTAAAATATAAGCAATTTTTTTTTATAATATTAGCTTTGAAATATTTATTCTGCTAAGGATTTTTAATGAAAGATTTATTTTTATTTAGTTCTTTTATAGATTCTAGTCACACTTTTGCATACTTTTTTCATTTGGGTATAGTGGTTGTGATTTCTTTGATTTTAGCAAAACTTGCTACAAGATCCATGCAAATTGTCCCAAGAGGTAGTCAGAATTTAGCTGAGGCTTATATGGAAGGCATTTTAAGTATGGGTAGAGATACCATGGGTAGTGATGAAGCTGCTAGAAAATACTTGCCTTTAGTTGCAACTATAGGTTTTATGGTGTTTTTTAGTAATATTATAGGAATCATCCCAGGTTTTGAAGCCCCAAGTGCTAGTTTAAATTTTAGTGCTTCTTTGGCTATTATAGTATTTGTGTATTATCATTTTGAAGGCATTAGAACTCAAGGATTTTTTAAGTATTTTGCACATTTTATGGGACCTGTTAAAATTCTAGCACCTTTAATGTTTCCTATAGAAGTGGTTTCTCATTTTTCAAGAGTTATTTCTTTATCTTTCCGTTTATTTGGTAAT
Organism: Campylobacter sp. IFREMER_LSEM_CL2256; assembly: GCF_025771645.1. Taxonomy (NCBI): domain Bacteria; kingdom Pseudomonadati; phylum Campylobacterota; class Epsilonproteobacteria; order Campylobacterales; family Campylobacteraceae; genus Campylobacter; species Campylobacter sp. IFREMER_LSEM_CL2256. The sequence continues at coordinate 56,704 of NZ_JAKMQQ010000005.1, read as the reverse complement.
ATAAAAGGAGATGATTTATTCTTAGCAGTTATTTTAGCTCTTGTGCCTTGGGTTGCACCACTACCTGCTTATATGCTTCTAACTTTTATGGCATTTTTACAATCTTTTATTTTTATGATTTTAACTTATGTTTATTTAGCAGGTGCAACTGTAGTTGATGAACATCATTAATTTTTAAAAAGCAAAAAATATTTTTTGCTTTTTTCTTTTTTAATGTTTCTCTTTTATTCTTTTTTAAACTCTTTTTGAAATAAAAAACGCTAGAATAAACAAAAAATTCTAAGGAAAATTTTAATGTTTGAAGTTGTTATAGGACTTGAAGTTCATGCACAATTAAATACCAAAACAAAAATCTTTTGTTCATGTGCAACTTCTTTTGGAGAAAAATCAAATACTAATGTATGTCCAACATGTTTAGCTTTACCAGGTGCTTTACCTGTATTAAGTCAAGAAGCAGTGAAAAAAGCTATAGCATTTGGAAAAGCAGTTAATGCAACTATAAATAAAAAAAGTATTTTTAATAGAAAAAATTATTTTTATCCCGATTTACCAAAGGCTTATCAAATTTCGCAATTTGACATTCCTATAGTAGAAAATGGTGAGTTGTTTATTAATGTAAATGGAGAAAATAAACGCATAGGTATTACTAGAGCTCATTTAGAAGAAGATGCAGGGAAAAATATACATGAGAGTAATTTTTCAAAAGTAGATTTAAATAGAGCAGGCACGCCTTTGCTTGAAATCGTTAGTGAGCCTGAACTTAGAAGCTCTGATGAGGCAGTGGCTTATTTGAAAAAGTTACATTCTATTATAAGATTTTTAGATATTTCAGATGCAAATATGCAAGAAGGTAGTTTTAGATGTGATGCTAATGTTAGTATTCGTCCAAAGGGTGATGATAAGCTTTATACTAGAGTGGAGATTAAAAACTTAAATTCATTTCGTTTTATCCAAAAGGCGATTGAGTATGAAGTAAAACGTCAAAGTGAAGCTTGGGAAGATGGAAAATACGATCAAGAAGTTATGCAAGAAACAAGATTATTTGATACGGTTAATTTAGTTACTAGAAGTATGAGAGGCAAGGAAGACTCTGCTGAATATAGATATTTCCCTGATCCTGATCTTTTACCTGTAATTTTAGATGATGAAATGCTAAGTCAAGATATACCTGAACTTCCTGATGAGAAAAAAGCTAGATTTGTTAGTGAATTAGGTATTAAAGAAAGTGATAGTGAAGTGATTGTTTCTTCATTAGAGCTTTGTAGATATTTTGAGTATCTAATTAACCAAAAATTAAACCCAAAACTTTGTGTTACTTGGCTTACGACTGAGTTAATGGGACTTTTAAAAGGTGAGTTGACTATAGAAAACTCACCTGTAAAACAAGAAAAATTAGCTATTTTAATCAAGCGCATAGAAGAAGGTGTTATTAGCGCTAAAGCAGGTAAGGATATTTTAGCTTATGTATTTGAAAATACAGAAGTTGAAATTGATGATGCTATTGAAAGACTTGGTTTAAAACAAGTAAGTGATGATGGTGCTATTGAAAAGATTATTGATGAAATTTTAGCAAACAATGAAGATAAAGTGGTTGAATATAAAAGTGGTAAAGATAAACTTTTTGGTTTCTTTGTCGGTCAGGCAATGAAAGCGGGTAAAGGTGCATTTAATCCTGCTAAAGTGAATGAAATTTTAAAAGCAAAACTTGGTTAAATATGAAAATAGCAGTTGTTGGTGCAGGAAAATGGGGAAGTGCTTTATATGATGTATTGAGCGTTAAAAATGAATGCGTAATAACTTCTTTTCATGAAAAAGATCTTTCTTATTTTGTTAGCACCAAAGAAGCTTTAGAATATGAATATTTAGTTTTTGCTTTATATGCTCAAGGAATACATGAGTGGCTTACAAATAATTTTAAAGATTTAAATCAAAAAATTCTTGTAGCTTCTAAGGGTATTGATTGTAAAAGTTTAAAATTTATGGATGAGGTTTTTAGCGAGTTTATAAGTAGTGATAGACTTTGTTTTTTAAGTGGTCCTTCTTTTGCAAGTGAAGTGCTAGAAAAAAAACCTTGTGCTTTGGTTGTTAGCGGTAAAAATCAAGATCTTTGCAATCAATTTGCAAGTTTTTTTCCAAATTATATTAAAACTTATACAAGTTCTGATGTTAAAGGTGCTGAGATTTGTGGTGCATATAAGAATGTTTTAGCAATTGCAAGTGGGGTTTGCGATGGTTTAAATTTAGGTAATAATGCAAGAGCTTCTTTAGTCTCAAGAGGCTTAGTAGAAATGCACCGTTTTGGACAATTTTTTAACGCTAAAGAAGAAACTTTTTTGGGACTTAGTGGGGCTGGAGATTTATTTTTAACAGCTTCAAGCAATCTATCAAGAAATTATAGAGTAGGTTTAAGTTTGGCTAGTAGTAAAAATATAAAAGATATTTTAATGGAACTTGGCGAGGTAGCCGAAGGAGTACAAACTGCTTATGCTATACATGCCTTATCAAAGCAATTTCAAATTTATACCCCGATTGTCAATGAAGTGGTTTTAATGCTAGAGGGTAAGAATGCTTGGGAATCTTTGAAAGATTTGATGTCATCAAAGGAGGAAATATCATGATTATCAAAAATGCAAAAATTTATGGTGAGCAAAAGCTTGATCTTAAAATAGAAGATGGAAAAATCACTCAAATTGCCAATGATTTAAATAATGATGAGTATATTGTTGATATAAAAGGCAAAACTTTGCTTCCTTCGTTTATTGATTTAAATGTTAGTTTACTTGATAATGAATTTAGTATAGATAAATTATATGATCTTGAAAAAGCATGCTTAAAAGGCGGGGTAGGGACTATTGTTTTAAAAGATAGTTTAGAAGCTAACACTCAAGGCTATGCACTTTATTTTGATAAATTAAAATCTTTAGATATTAATGTTTTACCTACTATTAATGTATTAGATAAAACAGAAAAATTAAAAAATATCGCCACCTTAATTGATATGGGTGCAAAAGGCTTGGAACTTTCAAGTACTTTAGGTGCAAATTATTTAAGACAGTGCATGCAATATGCTAATATGAAATCAACTCCGGTGTTTTTAAAGTGTTTTGATGAGAGTTTTGATGATCATGGGGTGATGAATGATGGGCAAACAAGTTTTGAATTAGGACTTATAGGAATTAGTGATATAGCTGAGACTAGTGAAGTAGCAAAAATGAAAGAATTGGTGGAGTTTTATAAAAACAAAGCTTGTTTTAACTCTTTAGCAATTACAAGATCATTTGAATTACTACATGATCAATATAGTGAAATTTCAATCCATCATTTAATCAAAGATGAAAACGCTTGTGAAAATTTCAATACTCAAGCAAAAATTTTACCTCCACTAAGAGCAAAAAATGAATTAATAGGTCTTAAAAAATTACTTCAAGATAAAAAAATTACTTTCTTAAGCTCTTTGCATACTCCTAGCACTAAAAAAGATTTAGCTTTTGATGAAGCAGACTTTGGAATTAATGCCATAGCTATGTATATGAGTTTATGTTTTACATATTTAGTAAAAGAAGGTATTTTAACTTGGAAAGAATTATGTGATTTTACAAGCTATAATCAAGCGCAATTTTTAGGATTAAACAAAGGTAAAATAGAACTTGGTTTTGATGCTGATTTGGTTGTATTTGAAGAAAATCTTTCTTTTAAAGGGGAAGGTTTATATGCAAATGATACCTTGCAAGGTAAGGTAGAAAAAAGCTTTATAGCAGGAAAAGTTTTTAGCTTTTGAGCTAAAAACTCTTATTTATCCTGCATAGCTTGTGCTACTTTAGTTGAGCTATTTCTAATTTTTTCCATACATTCTCTAGCTTCTTTGGCTAAATCCACACTTTGATTTACACCACTTAAACCATCTTTAATACTTTGCACCACTTCAGCTGTTACATTTCTAATAGAATTAATGGTAGTAGTAATTTCATTTACTGAATGTCCAGTTCTTTCAGCTAGATTTCTAACTTCATCAGCAACCACGGCAAAACCACGTCCATGTTCTCCAGCACGCGCTGCTTCTATGGCAGCATTTAGCGCTAAAAGATTGGTTTGATCTGCTATATCACTAATAGTTTGAATGATATTTTTGATTTCTTCTGATTGTTCATTTAATGATGAAACTAAATTACTACTATTATTCATCATCTCGGCAATATTTTGAATATTTTGAACCGTATTTTCTATAACACTATCGCCTTCTTGTGTTAAATTATCATTTTGTTCTGCTAGTTCGCTAATGAGCTTTAGTTTTTCCTCATCTCTTACAACTTGCTCGGTAATATCTGTTGCAAATTTAATAACTTTATAAATTTCTCCATCATCATTTTTGATAGGATTATAACTTGCTTCTAGGTGGATTAGTTTATTGTTTTTACCAAAGCGTATAAATTTTCCTGATTGGAATTTACCACTTCTTAATTCTTCCCAAAAAATTGTATATTCTTTTGAGTTTCTAAACTTTTCTTCGCAAAACATACTATGGTGTTTTCCTTTGATTTCATTTAGTGAATAACCCATAGTTTGAGTGAAGTTTTCATTAGCATTTAAAATCTCTCCATAAGGATTAAATTCAATAATAGCCATAGAACGATTAGCTGCATCTATGGTATTTTTTAAATCAAGCATTTCATAGTGTCTTTGAGTAATGTCATTGGCGAATTTAATAACCTTATATACTTTGTTATTTTGATCTAAAATAGGAAGATAATTAGCTTCAAGATAAATGTCTTTTCCACCTTTTGCGATGCGTCTAAAAAGACCATTTCTTGATTTACCACCTTTTAAATCTCTCCAAAAATCAGCATAGCGTTGAGATTTTACTACTTCAGGTAAGCAAAACATACTATGGTGTTTTCCTTTAATTTCATCTAGAGAGTAATTCATAGTTTTTAGAAAATTTTCATTAGCGCTAATGATGGTCCCATCTGTTTGAAATTCTATCATCGCCATAGTTTTGCTAATAGCATTAAGTATATCTTGAAAAGCTTGATTAGATTGTTCTAATTGAATAATTTGTTCATTGATTTTTTTCTTATTGACAAACATGAATTTCCTTTATAAAAATAGCTTAAAATTATAAAGTGTTTTTTGAAATAAATAATTTGTTTGTATTAGTTTTTTGTTAAATTAGAAAATTTTTCTTGCAAAGAAGTTCTGATTGAATCATTAATCTCATCACTATTCTTTAAGTATTGTTCATTAAGCTTTTCGAGCTCTTTTAAAAAGTCAAAAAGAGCTTCTTCCCACAAAGCATTGCTTTTTTTACTTAAATTCATAGTTTGAATATGGTTAAGCTTTCTACTCATATCGCTTAAATTTTCCAAAAATTCATCTTTATTATTTTCATTTTGAAGTGTAAAAGTGTTTTGTAAAAGATTGTTTTTGATATTTCTTATTTCTTCGTTAATAAGATCACAAAACTCAGGATAAATATCATTTTTAATGGGTTCAAGTAAGGCTTGCTCATCTAATTTTAGTGTATATTTTTTAATAGCAAAAAAAAGAATTAAAAAAGCTATTGCGCTAATTAAGAGATAAAAAACCATTTTTTAAAATTCCTTAAATGGTGCGGTTAGCGAGATTTGAACTCGCACACGCTGAGCGCACCACCCCCTCAAGATGGCGTGTCTACCAGTTCCACCATAACCGCATAAAGCCCTAAAAGGGCTTTTGTGATTAAGCTGCTACTAATGCTTGGAATGGATTAGCATAAAGAGCGATAAGAGCAATAACAAGTGCATAGATAACTTGAGCTTCAATCATCGCTAAAGCAATAAACATAGTAGTCATTAATTTACCACCAAGACCAGGGTTTCTAGCAGTACCTGCTATAGTTGCTGCCGCAGTATTACCCATACCAATAGCACCACCTAAAGCTGCAACGCCAAGTCCTAAACCTGCTGCTAAGATAGAAAAAGAAGCTAACCATTGATTCATAGAGCCTTCAGCAGCGAATGCAAAACCACTTAAAGCTAGCATTAAAAATACGATTTTTTTCATAGTATTCCCTCGATATAAAATTTAAATCCTTTCGGCTTGCGTATCCCTACTCGTGATTTATAAAAGCGAAATTATATATTAATATAGCTTTAAAATTATTGAAATTTAAATTAATAAGCATATTTTAAAATAAATTAAAGTTTTTTTTAGCTACATTAAATGTTTTTTATGTGCTTATAAAATTTAAGGTTATTTTTATGAATGATAAATTTTCTAAAATAGGCTTTGTATTAGCAGTGGCAGGTTCAGCCGTTGGGCTTGGAAATGCTTGGAAATTTCCAACTTTAGTAGGACAAAATGGAGGCTCAGCCTTTGTACTTTTGTATTTATTTTTGACTTTGGGTGTAGGTTTTGTGATATTTTTAGCAGAACTTAGTATAGGAAAACTTAGTGAAAAAGATCCTGTAAATGCTTATTATACTTTAGCACCAAAACACAAAAGAGCTTGGTCTATAGTCGGTTTTTCTTTAATAGGCGCTATTTTGATTGTTTCTTTTTATAGTGTGATTATAGGATGGATTGTGAAGTATGCTTATTTTGGATTTTTTCCTTTACCAAAAAGCATAGAAGAAAGTGGCGCTATTTTTGGAAATTTACTTTCTAATGATGTTTTATCTCAATTTGTATGTTTTACTTTTGTATTTATAGTTATTTTTTATGTAGTATCAAAAGGTGTTAAAAGTGGTATAGAAAAACTCAATGTTTGGATGATGCCAAGTTTATTTATACTACTTATTTTAATGCTTGGGTATTCTTTTAGTATGGATGGTTTTTCTAAAGCGAGTGAGTTTTTGTTTTCTCCTGATTTTTCTAAGCTTGGTGTAGGGGCGTTTTTGAGTGCTTTAGGACTTGCTTGCTTTTCTTTATCTATTGGAGTGGGTTCAATTATAACTTATTCTGCAAGTTTACCTGATAAAACGAATTTTATTACAAGTACTATTAATATTATTATTATTAATATTATCATTGGTATTATGATGGGACTTATTGTATTTACTTTCATATTTGAATTTAATGGCAATCCAGCTCAGCAAGGTCCAGGTTTGATTTTTGTATCTTTAATGAGTTTGTTTTCAAATATTGATCCAATTGGCTTTTTACCTTTGGGAAATATTTTAGCCATAGCCTTTTTTATAGCTTTATTTTTTGCAGGGATTACTTCAGCAGTTTCCATGATAGAACCTTTAACCTTTTATTTAATTAATTCTTATAATTTTACAAGAAAAAAAGCTTTGATTTTTATAGCTTTCATTGTGTATTTTTTGGGAAGTTTGTGTATTTTATCAGGAATTGAGTGGAGTAAAGATTCTTTGGAATTTTTTGGAAAAAGTTTTTTTGATATATTAGATTTTATAGCTTCAAATTTAATGATGCCTTTGGGTGGGTTATTTGGTGCAATCTTTGTAGGCTTTGTACTTAAAAAAGAAGCTTTGCAAACTTTATTTTATCCTTATATGAGGGGTAAATACTTTGAGTGCTGGTATTTTTTTGTAAGATATATTTCACCTTTGGCGGTGATTTTAATCATGATAAAACAATTATTTTTTTAAGGTTAAAAGATGAATGAAAAATTTTCTAAAATAGGTTTTGTATTAGCAGTGGCAGGTTCAGCCGTTGGGCTTGGAAATGCTTGGAAATTTCCAACTTTAGTGGGTAACAATGGCGGCTCAGCTTTTGTAGTGGTGTATTTACTTTTAACCTTGGGTGTGGCTTTTGTAATATTTTTAGCAGAACTTAGCATAGGAAAACTTAGCGAAAAAGATCCTGTAAATGCTTATTATACTTTAGCACCAAAAAATAAAAAGGCATGGTCACTAGCGGGATTTTTTATGCTTGGTGCTATTATTTTAGTGTCTTTTTATAGTGTTGTGATAGGTTGGATAGCAAAATATGCTTATTTTGGATTTTTTGAACTACCTAAAGATACAAATGAAGCAGGCGCTATTTTTGGAAATTTACTTTCTAATGATGTTTTATCTCAATTTATATGTTTTACTTTTGTATTTATAGTTATTTTTTATGTAGTATCAAAAGGTGTTAAAAGTGGTATAGAAAAACTCAATGTTTGGATGATGCCAAGTTTATTTATACTACTTATTTTAATGCTTGGGTATTCTTTTAGTATGGATGGTTTTTCTAAAGCGAGTGAGTTTTTATTCGTGCCTGATTTTTCAAAATTAAGTGTTAATTCTATATTAGATGCGCTAGGGCTTGCATTTTTTAGTATGTCTTTGGGTGTTTGTGTGATTTTAACCTATGCAGCAAGCTTGCCTGATAAAACAAATTTTATAAGTAGTGCTTTAAATATTATTATTATTAATACTATCATTGGCTTAATGATGGGGCTTATTGTATTTACTTTTATATTTGAATTTGGAGCTGATCCTACTCAACAAGGTCCAGGGCTTATATTTATATCACTAACAACACTTTTTGCAAAATTAGGATTTTTGGGAAATATTTTAGCCATAGCCTTTTTTATTGCATTATTTTTTGCAGGAATTACTTCAGCTATTTCTATGATAGAACCTTTTACTTTTTATCTTATAAATCGTTATCAAATTTCAAGAAAGAAAGCTTTGGTTTTTGTAGGTGTGATTGTTTATTTTCTTGGAAGTTTATCTATACTTTCTTTTTATCATGTAAGCGCGCCAAGTTTAAATTTCTTTGGAAAAAGTTTTTTTGATATTTTAGACTTTTTCATACAAAATTTATTAATGCCAATTTCTGCTTTAATTACAGCATTTTTTGTAGGTTTTGTGCTTAAAAAAGAAGCTTTGCAAATTTTATTTCAACCATTTATGCGTGGGGTATATTTTGAAATTTGGTATATCTTTTTAAGATATATTTCTCCATTAGCAGTGATTTTAATCATGGCCAGACAGCTTTTTTTCTAAGGCATTAAAATGAATGATAAATTTTCTAAAATAGGCTTTGTATTAGCCGTTGCAGGTGGTGCTATAGGGCTTGGAAATGCTTGGAAGTTTCCAACCTTAGTAGGGCAAAATGGTGGTTTTGCTTTTGTACTTTTGTATTTGCTTTTGACTATTAGTGTGGGATTTTGTGTATTTTTGGCTGAAATTGCTATGGGAAGATTAAGTCAAAGTGATCCTGTAAATGCCTATAAAAGCTTAGCAACTAAATATGCTCAAAAATGGAAATTTGCGGGATTTTTTATGCTTGGTGGAATTTTTGTATTATCTTTTTATCTTGTTATTATGGGTTGGGTTTTAAAATACATGATAACTTCGATTTATTATTTGCCTAGCAATACCCAAGAGGCAGGAGCTTTGTTTGGAAATTTAATACAAAATAGTATTTTAGAAAGTAGTTTGTATTTTTTAATTGCTTTTTTTCTTACCTTGTTTGTTGTCTCAAGAGGGGTTAAAAGTGGTATAGAAAAACTGAATGTTTGGATCATGCCAAGTTTATTTATCATGCTTGTATTAATGCTAGTGTATTGCTTTTTTCAAGATGGTTTTAAAGAAGCTTTTGTTTATTTGTTTTATCCTGATTTTACTAAACTTAATCTAAACTCGGTTTTAACAGCTTTAGGCCTTGCTTTTTTTACCTTATGTTTAGGTATAGGTTGTATTACTACTTACGCAGCTTCATTAAAAGATGATACAAATTTAATCACAAGTTCAGCCATAATTGTGCTTTTAAATATCAGCATAGGCTTAATGATGGGGCTTATTGTATTTACTTTTATATTTAAATTTAATGCCAATCCCGCAGAAGGTGCTGGACTTGTATTTATATCTTTAACGACTTTATTTTCCAACTTAGGTGCTATCTTTGGGCATTTTTTAGCCTTTTATTTTTTCTTGGCTTTGTTTTTTGCAGGGATTACTTCAGCAGTTTCTATGATAGAACCTTTTACTTTTTATCTTGTGAATGAATATAAAATTTCAAGAAAAAAGGCTTTGGTTTTTATAGGTTTTGTGGTTTTTCTTTTAGGGATGAGTTGTATTTTATCTTTTAGTGCTAGTTATGGAACTAGTTTTAGCTTTTTTGGTCTAAGTTTTTTTGATATTTTGGATAAATTAACTTCTAATTTTATGCTCCCACTTGGAGCTATTGCTAGTGCTATTTTTGTAGGATTTTTTGTAGATAAAATGAAAATCTATAATTTATTTTCTAAATTTATGAGTAAAAGTATTTTTGAAATATGGTATTTTTTGCTTAGATTTGTTGCGCCTGTTGCGATTATTATCATTATGTTAAATCAAATTTTATAAATTTATTTTTTAAGAAATAAGGTTATAATTGCAAAGATGCAAAAATAAGGAAAAATTATGGCTAAAAAATTAATTGATGTGATGGATACCACATTTAGAGATGGTTTTCAATCTGTTTATGGTGCTAGAGTTTTGATGAATGACTTTTTTCCTGCCCTAGAAGCAGCTAAAGAAGCAGATATTAAGCATTTTGAATTTGGCGGTGGAGCTAGGTTTCAAAGCTTATTTTTTTATTTAAATGAAAATGCCTTTGAAATGATGGATAAATTTAGAGCCATCGTTGGAAAAGAAGCAAATTTACAAACCCTTGCAAGAGGGGTTAATACTGTAGCACTTGATACAGGTAGTAAAGAAATTATTGATTTACATGCAAAAATGTTTGCAAAACATGGTACAACTACCATAAGAAATTTTGATGCATTAAATGATGTAAATAATTTGAAATTTAGTGGAGAATGCATAGTTAAACATGGTTTAAAACATGAAATCACTATTACTTTAATGGATTTACCTCCAAAATGTAAAGGCGCGCATGATGTACCTTTTTATGAAAGAATTTTAAAAGAAATCCTACAAGCACAAATTCCTTTTGATAGTATTTGTTTTAAAGACGCAAGTGGAACTTCAAATCCAAATAAAATTTATGAAGTTATTAAAATGGCTAGAAAAAACTTGCCTGAAAATATGCATATAAGGTTACATACGCATGAAACTGCAGGGGTAAGCATAGCATGCTATTTAGCGGCTTTAGAAGCAGGTGTTGATGGTATAGATTTGGCTGCTGCTCCTGTTAGTGGTGGTACAAGCCAACCTGATATTTTAACCATGCTTCATGCTCTAAAGGGAAGTAATTTTGATCTTGGTTTGGATGAAGAAAAAATTTTAAAATATGAAGAAGTGTTAAAAGATTGTTTAAAAGATTATTTTCTACCACCTGAAGCAACAGCGGTAAATCCTTTAATACCTTTTTCGCCTATGCCAGGTGGAGCATTAACTGCTAATACCCAAATGATGAGAGATAATAATATTTTAGATGAATTTCCTCAAGTTATAAAAGCCATGCAAGAAGTGGTAGAAAAAGGTGGTTATGGTACTTCGGTTACTCCTGTATCGCAATTTTATTTTCAACAAGCTTTTAATAATGTAATGTTTGGACCTTGGAAAAAAATAGCAGATGGGTATGGTAAGATGGTTTTAGGATATTTTGGAAAAACTCCCGTTGCTCCAGATCCTGAAGTAATTAAGCTTGCAAGCGAGCAATTAAAATTAGAACCAACTACAAAATTAGCTACAGATATCGCTGATGCAGATGAGAGTAAAAGTATAGCTTATATTAAAAACTTATTGGAAAAAGAAAATTTAGAAACAAGTGAAGAAAATATTTTTATCGTTGCAGCTTGTAAAGAAAAAGGTATAGCTTTCTTAAAAGGTGAAGCTAAGGTTAATGTTAGAAAAAATAGCAAATTAAAACCAAGTCTTATCAATGAAAATCAATTTACCGTTTCAGTTAATGGTAATAAATATCATGTGGAAGTAAGTGCAGGCTTTGATAGAGATGTTAATGTTAAAAGTGCTGTCAAGGTAAATTCAGACAAAACAGAAGTGAAAAAGGCACAAGTAGATGATAGTGCTAATGCCATCGTTGCGAGTATGAATGCAAATGTATTTAAAATTTTAGTAAAAGAAAATGACAGTGTTAAAGCAGGTCAAGTTGTAGCTGTGCTTGAAGCTATGAAAATGGAGATTGAAGTTAGTGCAAGTAAAGATGGAGAAATTGCAGAACTTTTAATAAATGCTGGTGAGAGTGTAAGTGAAGGCCAGGTTTTAATGACTTATAAATAAGGAGGCAAAAATGATAGGTTTAGAAAATTTAGGTTTAGAAAATATCGGGCAAGTTTTTCATAATCTTAGTTATGATGAGCTTTTAAAACATGAAAAAAATAACAATGAAGGTGTATGTACTAAAAATGGTACCTTTAGTGTGGATACGGGAATTTTTACCGGAAGAAGCCCTAAGGATAAATATTTTGTAAAACAAGATCCTTCACAAAAATATATTGCTTGGGGTAAGATTAACCAACCTATTAGCGAGGAATTATTTGAAAAACTTTTAGCAAAAGCTAAAAAGCAGCTTAGTAATAGTGACATTTATATCCAAGATGCATATTGTGGTGCTTCGTTAAAAAGTCGCAAAGCTGTGCGTTTTGTAACACAAATTGCTTGGCAAGCGCATTTTGTAAAAAATATGTTTATTCGTCCAAAAGAAGAAGAGCTTGGTGAGTTTAAACCTGATTTTGTGGTGTATAATGCTTGCAAATGTGTGAATGAAGACTATGAAAAAGATGGTTTAAATTCAGAAGTTTTTGTCATTTTTAACATAGAAAAAAATATAGCAGTAATTGGTGGGACTTGGTATGGCGGAGAGATGAAAAAAGGAATTTTTTCTATGATGAATTACTGGCTTCCGCTAGAAAATAAACTTCCTATGCATTGTAGTGCTAATGTTGGAGAAAAAGGTGATGTGGCGCTTTTCTTTGGACTTAGCGGTACAGGTAAAACTACTCTTTCAACCGATCCAAAAAGAAAATTAATAGGCGATGATGAGCATGGTTGGGATGATGAGGGTGTGTTTAATTTTGAAGGAGGTTGTTATGCAAAATGTATTAACCTTGACCCTCAAAGTGAGCCAGAAATTTATGGAGCTATAAAGCAAAATGCACTTTTAGAAAATGTAGTTTTAAAAGATGATTTAAGCGTTGATTTTAATGATGGTTCTAAAACTGAAAATACTAGAGTTTCTTATCCAATAGATCATATTTTAAATCACGAGCCAAGTCTTAGCGCAGGTCATCCTAATAATATTATTTTCCTTTCGGCAGATGCTTTTGGTGTTTTACCTCCGGTTAGTAAACTTAGCAAAGAACAAGCAATGTATTATTTTCTAAGTGGTTATACTGCAAAAGTAGCAGGAACTGAAAGAGGTATTACTGAGCCTGTTGCGACTTTTTCAGCTTGTTTTGGAGAAGTGTTTTTGCCATTACACCCAACTGTTTATGCAAAACTTTTGGGCGAAAAAATCAGCAAGCATAATGTGAATGTTTATCTAGTAAATACCGGTTGGAGCGGTGGAGCTTATGGTGTAGGCAAAAGAATGAGTATTAAAGCTACTAGAGCTTGCATTAATGCGATTTTAGATGGTAGTATACAAAATTGTGAGTTTGAAAACTATGATTTATTTAATCTTGCAGTTCCAAAAGAATTAGCAGGTGTAGAAAGTAAGCTATTAAACCCTATTAATACTTGGGAAGATAAAAAAGCTTATAAGGAAACCAAATTAAAGCTTGCAAAAATGTTTATAGAAAATTTTAAACGCTATGAAGATGTAAAAGAAGGAGCAGAATTTAAATTAGCTGGTCCTGCTATCTAAAAAGAGTTAAGCTCTTTTTAGAATAGTGATTCAGGATTGATTTGGGTTTCTTTATTTTTTGGAAGCTCAAATCCACCTAACATATGAAAATGTAAATGAAAGACTTCTTGTCCGCTATTTTTTCCACAATTTGTGATTAATCTATACCCACTTTTATCAAGCCCTAAAAGAATAGCTAGTTCTTGAATAAATTGTGTCATTTCACTCATTAATTCAGGTCTTAATTCTTGAAAGTTTTCAAAATGTTCTTTTGGAATGATTAAAATATGAATAGGTGCTTTAGGATTAATATCATGAAAGGCTAAAAATTTTTCACTTTCTAAAACTTTATTAGCAGGGATTTTTCCTTCTATGATTAGTTCAAATACGGTTTTTTCTCTCATTTAGTAGTCCTTTTTTTTTGTTATTTTTGCTAATTTTAAATAATTTTACATTAGAATGTTTAAAAAAAATTTAGTTGGAGCTAAAATTGCAAGATATGATAGAAAAAATTGCTTCTGCAAGTACTTTAGCAGAACTTGAAAATATAAAAGTAAGTGTTTTAGGAAAAAAAGGTATTTTGACTTTGGAATTTGCAAAGTTAAAAGATTTGCAAGGTGAAGAAAAAAAAGAATTTGCTAATGGTTTAAATAAAGCAAAAGATGAATTTAATGAAGCTTATCAAGTAAAATTAAAAGAATTGGAAGAAAAAGCTTTAAATGAAAAAATGAAACAAGATGTGCAAGATTTTAGTTTTTTTGATGAAACTTCAAATGCAGGTGCTTTGCACCCAATCATGCAAACTATGGATAAAATCATAGAATATTTTACAGCTTTAAATTTCAGCATAGAAAAAGGGCCTTTGATTGAGGATGATTTTCATAATTTTGAAGCATTAAATTTACCACAAAATCATCCTGCAAGAGATATGCAAGATACTTTTTATTTTGAAGATAAAACCTTGCTTAGATCTCAAACTTCTCCAGTTCAAATTAGAACTATGCTATCTCAAAAATCACCTATTAGAATGATAGCACCAGGTGCAGTTTTTAGAAGAGATTTTGATATTACCCATACACCTATGTTTCATCAAGTGGAAGGACTTGTGGTAGAAGAGGGTGATAAGGTAAATTTTGCAAATTTAAAAGATATGCTAGAACATTTTTTAAAACATATGTTTGGTGATGTAAAAGTGCGTTTTAGACCTAGCTTTTTTCCTTTTACAGAGCCATCTGCTGAAGTAGATATTTCTTGTGTATTTTGTAAAGGTTGTGGATGTAGGGTTTGTAAGCAAACAGGATGGCTTGAAGTTTTAGGATGTGGTGTTGTTGATCCTAATGTTTATAAATTTGTTGGTTATAAAAATGTAAGTGGCTATGCTTTTGGTTTGGGTGTGGAGCGTTTTGCTATGCTTTTACATAAAATTCCTGATTTGCGTTCTATGTTTGAAGGTGATTTAAGATTATTGGAGCAATTTAGATGATTATTAGTAGAAATTGGTTAAATGAATGGATTGATTTAAGTGAAATATCGACGCAAACTATAGTAAATACTTTAAATTCTATAGGATTAGAAGTTGATAGTTTCAAAAGTGTTAAAGCTCCCCAAAAAGTTGTAGTAGGTAAGGTTTTAGAAAAAGTTAAACATGAAAATTCAGATAAATTGAATATTTGTAAAGTAGATGTTGGGAATGAAATTTTACAAATTGTTTGTGGGGCAAAAAATGTTGATAAAGATCAATTTGTAGCCGTATCTTTAGTGGGTGCAGTGCTTCCAAATGGACTTGAGATAAAACCTGCCAAACTTAGAGGGGTTGAATCTATGGGTATGATTTGCTCTTCTAGTGAGCTTGGTTTTGGAAAAAGCAATGAAGGCATTATGGTTTTAGATGAAAGCATGGGAGAATTAGTTCTAGGAAAAGCTTTAAATGATTATGAACTTTTTAATGATGAATTAATTGAAATTGAACTTACTCCAAATCGTGGAGATTGCTTGAGCTTATATGGTGTTGCTAGAGATTTAAGCGCAGCACTTGATTTAAATTTAAAAGAATTAAATTCTTTAAAAGAAAGTGAAAATAGCGTAGGTATAGGAAGAATACTAAGTGTTAAAAATCAAAGCGATGTTGAAGGCTTTTTTACTTATAAAGCATTAGAGATTAAAGAAGAATTTAAGCTAAATATTACGATACAAATTCGCCTTGCCTTGATTGAAGCATATAAAAATAATAATATAGAAAATCTTTTAACATATGCAACTCATGCAAGTGGAGTGATTTTTTGTGCTTATGATTTTCATAAGCTTTGTCAAGATTGTCAAATCGATGAAAAGATTGTTTTAGAAATTAAAACTCAAGAACATGGAGAATATGGAGTTTATTATAAAGATGAATTGATTGCTTTAGCAGGTATAGAGCAAGAAGATAAATTTAAAATCAATGATGAAAGTAAAATCATCATTATAGAAGCAAGCTATACTCATCCTCAAACTATAGCAAATGCAATAGCCTTTTATAAAAAGAAAAATGACACTATATATCGTTCTTTAAGAGGTAGTGAGCCTAAGCTTTCTTTGGGAATGGAGTATTTATTTAATGAGTGCTTGAAAATTAGCACGATGAGTGTTTTTTCTGGAAGTCAACAAGTTTTTAAAGAAAATGAAGCAAATATTATTGGTATTTTTGGTGCAGAGATTGATAAAATCATTGGTATGCCTATAGATAAAAATAATTTAGTAAAAATTCTTAAAAAACTAGGCTTTGAAATAAGTGTGGTAAATGATGAGCAATTTAATATCAAAATCCCACTTCATCGCAGTGATATAGCAAATATAGCTGATATTAGTGAAGAAATAGTAAGAATTATTGGCATTGATAATATCCCATCAAAAGCTTTAGAATTTAAAGAAAAAAATCGCCTAAATCAAGTATATTTTGATTATCAAGAGCTTAAAAATTTAAGATTAAAAGCAAGT
Source organism: Campylobacter sp. IFREMER_LSEM_CL2256 (assembly GCF_025771645.1). Taxonomy (NCBI): domain Bacteria; kingdom Pseudomonadati; phylum Campylobacterota; class Epsilonproteobacteria; order Campylobacterales; family Campylobacteraceae; genus Campylobacter; species Campylobacter sp. IFREMER_LSEM_CL2256. The sequence continues at coordinate 40,045 of NZ_JAKMQQ010000005.1, read as the reverse complement.
AGTAATGGGTATTTTGAAAGTGTGCATTATGTTTTAGATAATGAAGAAGAATTAAGTCAATTAGGATTTAAATGTATTAAAAACAAACTCATTAATCCTATCACCAATGAGCTTAATACTTTAAGAAGCACTTTGATAAATCATCTTTTAAATGCAGCAAGTTTTAATCTAAGAAATTCAAAAAAGAAAATCAAACTTTTTGAATGTGGTAGTGTTTTTGATGAGTTTTCAAACGAGCATGCTAAATTTGCAATGATCTTTAGTGGCTACAAAGAAGAAGCTAAAATCACAAATAAGGCTAAGCCTGTTTTGGTAGATTTTTATACTTTTTTAGCAGAATTAAAAAGCATTATAGGTGATTTTAGTTTGCAAAAATCAGAATATGTATTTTTAAGCCCATATGAGCAAGCAAATGTATATAAAAATGGCAAGCGTATAGGGTTTATAGGTAGAGTGCATTTAAGTATAGAAAATAAAAGAGATCTGGTTAAAACTTATATTTGTGAGCTTGATTTAGAAGGCTTAAAACAAGACTTTAAAACCGCTAAAGCTTATTCTAAATTTCCATCTATGAGCAGGGACTTAAGTATAGTTATACCTAAGGGTTTTGAATATGAAAAAATCAAACATACCATTGCTAAATTAGATATTGAAAGATTAGAAAGTTTTAGAGTAGTAGATTTATATACAGATGAGAATTTAGGCGATTTTTATAGCTTGACTATTAATTTAGTATTTAGAGATTTTGAAAAAACCTTAGAAGATAATATTATTCTTGAATATATTGATAAAATCATCAAAGCTTTAGATGATGAGTATGGTTTAAAACTTCGATGAAAATCAGTCCTATTAGTTCTTTTACAGCAGAGCTTGAAGATATAGCTTCTGATAAGTCTATATCTCATCGCTTTGCTATCTTTTCTTTGCTTACTCAAGGAACTTGTAAGATTAAAAATTATTTAAAAGCCCAAGATACTTTACATACTTTAGTAATCATTCAAGCTTTGGGAGCTGAGGTTGAAGAAATTGATGGATTAATTTGCATTAAAGCTCCAAAATATATAAAATCTCCAAATTATGTTTTAGATTGTGGAAATTCAGGTACAGCTATGAGACTTTTAATAGGTCTTTTAAGCGCTATTGAAGATGAATTTTTTGTACTTAGTGGGGATTGTTATTTAAATGCTAGGCCGATGAGACGTGTAAGTGAGCCTTTGATGAGTTTAGGAGCTAAAATTTATGGAAGAGCTAATGCAAATTTAGCGCCTATTTGTATACAAGGAGCTAAGTTGGATGGTTTTGATTTTAGTAGTAATATTGCTTCAGCTCAGGTAAAATCAGCTTTAATCTTAGCAGCTTTATTTGCCAAAAAAGAAAGTTATTTTAAAGAAATTGAGCTTTCAAGAGATCATAGTGAGATTATACTTAATAAAATGGGGGCTTGCATTGAGTATTTAAATGAGGATAAAACTTTTATCAAAATCAATCCTTTAAAAGAAAAATTAAAAGCATTTGAAGTATGTGTACCAAATGATCCATCATCAGCCTTTTATTTTGCCTTAGCTGCTTGTATTTTACCTCATTCAAAAGTAGTTTTAAAAAATGTTTTGTTAAATAAAACACGTATTGAAGCCTTTAAAATTTTAGAAAAAATGGGTGTAAAAATCACTTATAGTATTATCAATGAAGATTTTGAAAGTATTGGAGAAATTTGTGTTGAAAGTGCGCCTTTAAAGGCAGTAAGTGTGAGTGAAAATATCGCATGGCTGATTGATGAAATTCCAGCTTTGGCCATAGCTTTTGCTTGTGCAAAAGGAAAAAGCATTATAAAAAATGCTAAAGAATTACGCGTAAAAGAAAGTGATAGAATCAAATCAATTGTATTAAATTTGCAAAAATGTGGCATAAAAGTAAAAGAATTAGAAGATGGTTTTGAAGTAGAAGGTGGCGAAGTTAAAAGTGCTAAAATAGAAAGCTTTGGAGATCATAGAATCGCGATGAGTTTTTTAATTTTAGGTTTAAGATGTGGAATGGAAGTAGATGATAGTGAATGCATCAAAACTTCTTTTCCAAATTTTATTGAGATTTTAAAGCAAATAGGAGCTAAATTTGGAGATTGAATTAGCAAAAAGTTATGGATTTTGTTTTGGAGTAAAAAGAGCTATTAAAAAAGCCGAGCAGATTAAAGATGCAGCCACCATAGGCCCTTTAATCCATAATAATGAAGAAATCACAAGACTTTGGAAAAATTATAATGTTAAAACATTAAATGATATTAATGAATTAAGCACAGAAAAAAAAGCTATCATTAGAACCCATGGTATTACAAAGCAAGATTTAGAAAAATTAAAGCAAAAAGATATAGAAATTTTTGATGCAACTTGTCCTTTTGTAACTAAACCTCAAAAAATTTGTGAGCAAATGAGCAATGAAGGTTATGAAGTTGTGATTTTTGGAGATGAAAATCATCCTGAAGTAAAAGGGGTTAGAAGTTATGTAAGCACTAAAGCTTATGTGGTTCTTGATGAAAAAGAATTATTTGATATTAAATTACCTTCTAAAATCGCAGTAGTATCACAAACTACAAAAAAGATAGAAAAATTTATGGAAATTGTGAATTTTTTAATGCTTAGGGTTAAGGAAGTGCGCGTTTTTAATACCATATGTGATGCGACTTTTAAAAATCAAGAAGCAATCAATGAACTTGCTAAAAAAAGTGATGTAATGATAATAGTTGGAGGAAAAAATTCAGCTAATACTAAGCAACTTTTTTTAATAGCAAAAAATTACTGCGAGGATAGCTATTTAATCGAAAATGAAAAGGAAATTCAAAAAGAATGGTTTAGTGGCAAAGAAAAATGCGGTATTAGCGCAGGTGCTTCTACACCGGATTGGGTAATTGACTTGGTTTTGGAAAAAATCAAAGAATACACCAAAATTAACTAAGTTTAAAGAAAACAATACTATAATCAAGAATTAAAATTTAAAACAAAGGACCACGATGAGCGAGGTGAACAAAAAAGTTCAAAACAGACTAGAGGATATTATTATAGAAGAAGATTTTGAGCAAATGCTCGAGGAATCTTTCAAGTCTGATGAGGAGGCAACTACACAGGGTATAATTGTCGCGATTAAAGGCGATGAAGTATTTGTAAATGTAGGGCAAAAATCAGAAGGTATTTTGGCAATAGAAGAAATTCAAAACGACAAAGGCGAATTTATCTTCAAAGAAGGCGATACATTAGAAGTTGCTATAGTGGGTTCTCGCGGTGGCAGATCTTTACTTTCTCATAAAAAAGCTTTAAGAAAGCAAAAAGTTAAAGAATTTATTGATAATTATAAAGATGATGAAAGTATGATTGATGTAAAAATCATTGGTAAAAATAGAGGCGGTTTTGTAGCTGTGGATGAAAATGGAGTAGAATTTTTCTTGCCAAAATCACAAAGTAGCTTTAAAGATTCAAATAACATCATCAATAAAACTTTCAAAGTTAAAATCATCAAAATTGATAAAGAAGCTCAAAGTATAGTAGTTTCTAGAAAAAAAATAGTAGATGAAGAAAGAAAAAAACGCAAAGAGATTATCTCAAATGTGTTAAATCAAGAAGAAATCATAGAAGGTATTGTTAAAAAAATCACTACCTATGGTATGTTTGTTGATGTAGGCGGTGTTGATGGTTTGGTTCACTATAGTGAAATTTCTTATAAAGGACCGGTAAATCCTAGTTCATTATATAATGAGGGTGATAAGGTTCCTGTAAAAGTGATTAAATATGATAAAGATAAAAAACATCTTTCTTTATCTATCAAACTTGCTATGCCTGATCCTTGGGATGAAATTAAAGATGGTTTAGAGGTTGGTGACACTATTAAGGTTACGGTTTCAAATATAGAGCCATATGGTGCTTTTGTTGATTTGGGAAATGATATAGAAGGATTTTTACATATAAGTGAAATTTCTTGGGATAAAAATGCTAAAAATCCAAAAGATTATATTAGCGAAGGCCAAGAGCTTGATGTGGAAGTAATTGAGATTAATGCTAAAGAAAGAAGACTTAGAGTTTCTTTAAAAAATTTATTAGCAAAACCTTTTGATGAGTTTTTAAAATCACATAAAGTAGGTGATGTGGTAAAAGGTAGTGTTACTTCTGTGACTAATTTTGGTGCCTTTGTAAAAATTGCAAACTTAGAAGGTTTGTTGCATAATGAAGATGCTTCATGGAATAGAAACGATAAATGCAAAGATATGTATAAAGTTGGTGATGTTATAGAAGTTAAAATCATCAAGCTAGATAAAGAAAATCAAAAAATTTCTTTAAGTACTAAAGAATTGCAAAAAAGTCCTGTGCAAGTTTATGCTCAAAAACACCAAGTAAATGATATTATCTCAGGAAAAATTAGAGATATTAAGGATTTTGGAGTTTTTGTAGAGCTTGAAGAGGGCGTTGATGCGCTAATTCACAAAGAAGATTTAGGTAATATTGATTTTTCAAGTTTAAAAGTAGGCGATACAATAGAAGCTTTAATTGTTTTCATTGATGAAAAGAAAAATAGAATTCGTTTAAGCGTAAAAAGTCTTGCAAGAATGAAAGAAAGAGAAGCGTTAAATGAAATCAATGATAATGATAAAGTAACTTTAGGTGATATTATCAAAGATCAACTTTCATAATAACAAATGAAAAAATATACCCTTTATGGTATTTTAGGCTTTTTAAGCCTAGTTTTGATTGTTGCTTTTGTTTTTATGGTGAGATATGTAAGTGTTGGAAATTTACCTATCTCACAAAATGTTAAATATTCTTTTGATGAGATAAAAAAAGAATTACCACAAACTTGGCAAGATAAACTTTCAAATCTTAAAGTTAATGATTTTTCTCCAGCAGCGAATGAATTTTATATGAGTTTTAATATGGATGATTCTGTAGTAAAACCAAAACAAAAATTTTATATGCTCGATGTAAATAAAAATGATGTTTATTCTATGTTTTGTTTAAAGCAAACATTGCATTCTTTTTTTATCAAATACACTTTAACACAAAGCAAAGATGAAGTGGCAATTTATTTAGATACAAATAATGAAAAAGTTTTAAACGCACTGATCGACAAATTAAAAATTTACAACATAAATGCAAAATTAAAGGAGGTTTGGTTATGAAAAAAATTATTGTATGTGATGCAATATTAGACAAGGGTGTGGAGCTTTTAAGAAAAGCTGATGATGTAGAACTTATTGAAGCAGCGCATTTACCTAAAGATGAGCTTTTAACAAAATTAAGTGATGTGGATGTAGCTATTACTAGAAGTTCAACAGATGTGGATTTGAAATTTATCAATGCATGTTCTAATTTAAAAGCTTTAGTTAGAGCAGGTGTTGGAGTTGATAATGTTGATATAGATGAATGTTCTAAAAAAGGCATTATAGTTATGAATGTGCCAACGGCTAATACCATAGCAGCAGTTGAACTTACTATGAATCATCTATTATGCTCTGCAAGATCTTTTGTAAATGCTCATAATTTTTTAAAAACACAAAGAAGATGGGAAAGAGAAAAGTGGTATGGTGTTGAACTTATGAACAAAACTTTAGGGGTTATAGGTTTTGGTAATATAGGTTCAAGAGTAGCTGTACGCGCAAAAGCTTTTGGTATGAAAGTTATAGCTTATGATCCTTATGTGGTAGCTTCTAAAATGACTGATTTGGGTATTGAGTGCGTGAATTCTTTAGATACAATTTTAACTCAAAGTGATTTTATTACTATACATACACCAAAAACAAAAGAAACAACAGATATGATTTCTTTTGAAGAAATTTCTAAAATGAAAGATGGCGTAAGATTGATAAATTGTGCTAGAGGTGGTCTTTATAATGAAGATGCTTTGCGTGAAGGATTAAAAAGTGGTAAAATAGCTTGGCTTGGTATCGATGTGTTTAATAAAGAACCTGCAACTAATCATCCATTTTTAGACTTTGAAAATGTTTCTGTTACTTCTCATCTTGGTGCAAATACCTTAGAAAGTCAAGAAAATATAGCTATCCAAGCATGTGAGCAAGCTTTAAATGCCGCAAGAGGAATTTCTTATCCTAATGCTTTAAATTTACCAATTAAAACTGAAGATTTGCCAAGTTTTGTAGCACCTTATATTGAGCTTATTTCTAAAATGGGCTTTTTGGCTGCTCAGCTTGATAAAACTCCTATTAAGGCTATTAAACTTGAAAGTGAAGGACAAATTAGTGAGTATAATGAGTCTTTGCTAACTTTTGCAACAGTGAGTGTTTTAAGAGGAATTTTAGGTGAAAATATTAATTATATTAACGCACATTTTGTAGCTAAAGATAAGGGCGTGGAACTTTCTTCTTGTATTTTACCAAGTAGTGGTTATAGTAACAAAATCACGATAAAGGTAATTACAGATAATTCTAACCTTTCTATCTCAGGGACTATTTTTGGTGAAAATGAACAAAGGATAGTAGAGTTAAATGGCTTTGATGTAGATTTTAAACCAAAAGGGAAAATGATAATTTTAAATAATAATGATATACCAGGAGTTATTGCTAATGTTAGCGGAATTTTAGCTAAAAATAATGTCAATATAGCTGATTTTAGACTTGGTAGAAATGGCTTTGGAAAAGCTTTAGCTGTGATTTTGCTTGATGCAAAAATTTCAAAAGCTTTGCTTGAGGAATTAAGGGCAGTTGATGCTTGTATTTTTGCAGAATATGCAGAAATTTAAGGCTTTTTATAAGCCTTAATTGTTACAATTATTTTTTAATTTTAAAATTAAGGAAAATATATGGCTTCTTATGGAATGGGAGATTTAAAAAAAGGTTTAAAAATAGAAATTGATGGTATTCCTTTTAAAATCGTAGAATATCAACATGTAAAACCAGGAAAAGGTCCTGCTTTTGTTCGTATTAAAATTAAATCTTTTATCGATGGTAAGGTTTTAGAAAAAACTTTCCATGCAGGAGATAAATGTGAATCTCCAAATTTAGAAGAAAAACAAATGCAATATCTATACGATGATGGTGAAAATTGTCAATTTATGGATACTCAAACTTATGAGCAAGTTGCAATTAGCGATGAAGATGTGGGTGAAGCTAAAAAATGGATGCTTGATGGAACTATGGTGGATGTTTTATTCCACAATGGAAAAGCAATAGGTGTGGAAGTGCCTCAAGTAATGGAGCTTAAAATTATCGAAACAGCACCAAATTTTAAAGGTGATACTCAAGGTTCAAACAAAAAGCCAGCTACTTTAGAAACAGGTGCAGTAGTGCAAATTCCTTTCCATGTATTAGAAGGGGAAGTAATTCGCGTTGATACTGTGCGTGGAGAATATATAGAAAGAGCAAATAAATAAAAGCCTTTTTTAAGGCTTTTAGCTTCTTTTTTTGTAACTTATTATAGCAAAACAGTTGAATATAATCGCAAACATACCAAGTATTATAAAATTAGAATATAAATTTGTTATATTAACTTCTTTTAGAAAAATCATTCTTAAAGATTCTATAAAGTATTTTAATGGATTTAGATGGCTTAAAGCATAAGCCCACTTTGGCATAGAAAGTATAGAAGTAAAAAGGCCACTCATTAATATAAAAATCATCATGAAGAAAAAAATTACAAACATAGCTTGTGCTATGGTATTAGAATAGTTAGAAATGATAATCCCAAATCCAGAAATAGCCAAAATATAAATAAACACCACAGCACATAGTAACAACACATTACTCTTAGGATACAAATCATAAACAAAAAATGAAACCAAAAGACATATGCTAAAGGCAACTATACCAATTATCCAGTACATAATGAGCTTGGCTAGTATAAAATTAAATTTAGAAATAGGACTAACATTTATTTGTTCAATATTTCCCTTTTCTTTTTCACTTACAATGTTAATTGCGGGTAAAAAACCACAAAGTAAAGTGAGTACTATAGTGCTTAAAGCAGGAATCATATAATGTTGGTAATTAAGATTTGGATTAAATTTGAAATTGCTTAAGATATTAATTTTGTCTTGTTTTAAATTTAAGCTTGAAGTGATGATTTTATTTATATAGATTAAGCTTATATTGGCTTTTACTCCATTTATAGCATTAATATAAAGAGATAAATTTAATTTGTTTTCTTTGAAAAAATCGCGCTCAAAATTTGAGTTAAATTCTAATATTGCATCACAAATGTTATTTTCTATACATTTTTTAGCATCTTGGTACGTGGAAAATGTGTATATTTTGTCAAAATATTTGTTATTAGCAATAGTATTTATTATATTTTTAGTACTCTGACTTTTATCCCAGTCAATTACTGCTATATTGATATTTTTAACTTCAAGATTTGTTGCCCATGGCATAATAAGTATTAGAACTAAAGGATAAATCAAAACCAATCGTGGTAAAAATTTATTACGTTTAAATTGTAAAAATTCCTTTTTTAATAAAGCTTTTAACAGCATTATTCAATCCTATCTTTAAATTTTTTAATGCTTGCAAATAGGAAAATAAAACTCATCGACAATAAAATAATAAGTTCTTTTAATAAAAAGCTTAAACTAACATCCATAAACATAATTTTTTTAATGCCTATGATAAACCATTTTGCAGGGATCAAATGGGTGAAAAATTCTAGAATTTTTGGCATGCTTTCAGTGGGAAATATCATACCTGAAAGTAAAATTATAGGGATTAAAAATACCATTCCACATATTAACATAGCGCTTGCTTGTGTTTTTGTTATACATGATACAAAAAGCCCTATGCTTAAAGCTAGAAAAATGTATAACATACAAAAACAAAGCAAGATAAAAAGATTTCCTTGAATATGTATATTTAAAACAAAAACCGATAACAACAAAATAATAAATAAGCTAATATTAGAAATAAAAAAATACGGTAACATTTTTGCAAATATAATTATAAAAGGTCTTATTGGGGCACTAAGTAGCATTTGCATGGTTTGATTTTCTTTTTCGCGCACTATGGATATGCTAGTCATCATCGCGCAAATTAACATTAAAATCATACCCATTAGTCCAGGTATAAATACATATTGACTTTTAGAACTAGGATTATATAAAAAACGTATATTGAAATTTTGTACATCAAGTTGTTCTAATAAAATATTTTCAATATAAGCATTGATAATGCTAGCCCTATTAGGATCGCTTGCATCGATTAAAATTTGAATTATTTGATTTTTTGCAAAATTATGATCAAATATAAGAGTCATATCTATTTTAGAGTTTTTAAAATCATCTTGCTTTTGTTTAATGTTATGGTAAGTTTGTATAAATTCAAAATAAGGATTATTTATTAGTGTTTGAGATATTTGTTTACTAGTATTATCTTTTGATAAATTTAAAATGCTAAATTTTATATGGTTTACTTCCATGGTAAGTGCAAAACCAAAGAGTAAAATTTGCACTATAGGCATGAAAAATACTATCAACATAGTCCTTTTATCTCTTATAATATGCAAACTCTCTTTTTTAACAATAGCTAGAAAAATATTCATATTAAGATCTTTTTGCTTCTTTTGCTAATTGAAAAAATATTTCTTGTATATCTTTAGCATTATATGTTCTTTTTAGATTTTTGGGAGTATCTAAAATTTTAATTTTGCCATCTATCATAATGCTTATTCTATCGCAATATTCTGCTTCATCCATATAGTGCGTTGTGATAAAAATAGAAATATTTTCATTGCTTGCTTTGTAAATAAGCTCCCAAAAATCCCTTCTTGTTTTTGGATCTACACCACTTGTGGGTTCATCTAAAAAAATAATCTTTGGCTTGTGTAAAGTTGCTACGCAAAAGGCTAGCTTTTGTTTAAAACCTAAAGATAGATCTTTTACAAGCTTGTTTTTGTAGGCATATATATTTAAAAAATTTAACAATGAGTCCCCGTTTTCTCTTATTGTTTTAGTGTTTAAACCATATATTGTGCCAAATAATTCTATATTTTCAAAAACACTTAGATCTTCATAAAGCGAAAATTTTTGACTCATATAACCTATATTTTGTTTGATTTTTTCACTATCTTTATATACATCATATCCACCAATAAAAGCATTTCCACTTGTTGGTAAACTCAAGCCACAAAGCATTTTTATAGCAGTGGTTTTTCCTGCTCCATTGGCTCCTAAAAAGGCAAATATTTCTCCTTTGTGAACTTCAAAATTTAGATCATCTACTGCTTTAAAGGTTCCAAAATATTTACAAAGATTAGAAGTTTTTATAACACTATCCATAGTTTAATTCCATAAAACAATCTTCAAGATTTGCATTGATTTTATATAAGGAAAGTTTTTGATTGCATTTTTTTTCTATTATAGATAACCATTTAGAAATATTAGTATGTTCTTTAAAAACAATATGAATATTTTCTTTAAAAGCATAAAATTTTTTTACATTATCATCATTTTTTAAAATTGTCATAATATTTTTGATTTTTATTCCTTCTAGAGCATAAATTTCTGATTGAATATTTTCACATAGTGTTTTTGGTTTGTCTAATCTTATAAATTTACCATTTTGTATAAAAGCGATTTTATCTGATCTTGCAATTTCATCCATATAAGAACTTGTTATGACAATACTTTTGTTTAAAGACAACAATATATCCCAAAAATCTTTTCTTGAACAAGGATCCACTCCAGTTGTAGGTTCATCTAGTATTAAAAGTTTTGGTTTATGAATGAGAGCGCAACATAGAGCTAACTTTTGTTTCATTCCTCCAGAAAGAGCGCTTGCTTTTCTATTTTTTACTTGTTGCAGTTGCTGATATATAGGTAATATTTCTTGTAAATTTTCTTTCCAATTGCAAGAGTGAATTTTGGCAAAAAAATCTATATTTTCTTCTATACTAAGATCGCCACAGAGGCTAAAACAAGGACTCATATAGGCTATTATTTTTCGAATTTGTTGATAGTCTTTTACTAGATCGTATCCATAAATTTTAGTTTTTGTTGTATCGGGCAATACAAGAGTGCTTAAAATTTTTAACAAAGTACTTTTGCCAGATCCATCTGCTCCAATAATGCCTAAAATTTCACCATCATTTAGATTAAAATTAATATCACTTAGAACTTTCTTATTATTATAACTTTTGTAAAGATTTTTAACTTCAATCATGGTAAAAATGTACTTCGGCATAGGTTCCAATTTTTAAATAACCATCATTTTTGACATTTATTTTTATCATATAAACAAGATTTTCTCTCTCATCTTTACTCATGATAGTCTTTGGTGTAAATTCAGCTTTTTGTGAAATATAAGATACAACACCTTGATAGCTTTTGTCCGTGTCAGAAATTATTTTAACCTTATCTTTAAGCTTTATTTTGTTGTAATCTTGATTGATGATATAAGCTTTAAGATATAAGTTTGATAAATCTGCTATTTTAAATAACGCTTGATTTTTACTTAATTCTCCAGCGAAAGCATACTTTTCTAAAACAGTGCCATAAATAGGAGATCTTATAAAGCTTTTGGCAATACTATCTTCTAAGATAGCAATTTGAATCAATGCAGTTTGAATTTGTTCGTCTATAGAAGCGTTTTTAAGAGTTAGATTTTCTTTTTTAGCATCGATCTCTTTTTCTAATAATGAATATTTTGCATTAATATCATCATATTCTTTTTGAGAAATTGCCTCATTTTTCAAAAGTGTATAATAGCGTTTTTTATCTACTAAGGTGTCTTTGAGTTGCTGAAATAAAGGTGAGAGTTGGTTTTTTATATCTAGTTTTTGTAGTTTTAACGCTTCAATAATATGATAAAGTTCTTTCTTTTTTAACTCCAAAGAAACACTATCTACTTTTCCTATTATCTGGTTTTTTTGTAGTTTTTGTCCTTCTTGGATATTAAATTCTAAAATTTTTCCCTGTATTTCACTAGAGACAATTATCTCATCACTTTCAAAAATCCCCATTGCATCAAATTTGTCATTTGGATTAGAGCATGCATAGAAAGAAAATATTGACATGGCAAGCAAAAGAAATTTGAGCATAGTTTCACTTTAAATTTATTATTTATTTTTAGTTTATTAAAAATATTATGAAAATAATCTTAAATAATAAGAGTTTATAAAGTTCTTAATTTATTAATCTCATCTCTAAGCATTGCTGCTTTTTCAAATTCAAGATTTTTAGCAGCTTCTAACATTTGTTTTCTTAACTCTTTTACTATTTTTGCGCGTTCTTTTGCAGGCATTTTTTCAAGTTCTTTGCCTTTACGATAAATTTCTCCTTGCTCAAGTTCATGTTTTAAACTTTCTTCTATATTTCTTTTTACTGAGGTTGGTGTGATGTTGTGTTTTTTATTATAAGCTTCTTGTAAAGCCCTTCTTTCGTTAGTAGTATCGATAGCTTCTTGCATAGATTTTGTGACTTTTTTGGCAAAAAGTAAAACTTTTCCATTGACATTTCTAGCAGCACGCCCCATCGTTTGAATGAGTGCAGTGGTACTTCTTAAAAAGCCTTCTTTATCTGCATCCATAATCGCTATAAGAGAAACTTCAGGTAAGTCAAGTCCTTCTCTTAAAAGATTAATCCCGATTAAAATATCAAAAGCACCACTTCTTAAACCACGGATGATTTCATTACGCTCTATTGCATCAATTTCTGAGTGCATGTATTTTACTTTTAAGCCAAGTTCTAAGTAGTATTTACTAAGCTCTTCAGCCATTTTTTTAGTTAAAACGGTTATTAAAACTCTTTCATTGCGTTCTATAACTTTTTTAGCTTCATCGTATAAAATTTCTACTTGATTTTCACTATCTTTGATTTCTATTTTAGGATCTAAAAGCCCTGTTGGACGCATGATTTGATAAAAAATATTTTCTTTGCTTAATTCTAGTTCTAAAGGTGCAGGTGTAGCTGAAACAAATAAAAATTTACAATTTTTATTAATAAATTCATCAAACATCAAAGGTCTATTATCTAAGGCACTTGGCAAGCGAAAACCATAATCAACCAAAGTTTGTTTTCTGCTTCTATCCCCTGCAAACATTCCGCGAAATTGTGGTAAAGATACATGAGATTCATCTACAATGACTAAAAAATCTTGATTTTTAATGGCAAAATAATCAAAAAGCGTATAAGGTGTATCACCGCTTTTAAGTCCTGTTAAATGCAAAGCATAATTTTCAACTCCTTTGCACATACCTGTGCTTTGAAGCATTTCAAGGTCAAATTCTACTCTTTGTTTTAACCTTTGTGCTTCTACGAGTTTATTTTCATTTTCAAAATAAGCAAGGCGTTCATTTAATTCAGCTTTTATGCCTTTTATGGCCTCTTTAAGCCTAGCCTCACCTACGCTAAATTGACTGGTTGGGTAAAGTATGAATTTTTTTAAATCTTTACCTTTTTTATTTTCTAAGACATTATAATGATACATCGCCTCAAGCTCATCGCCTAAAAACTCAAGCCTAATAGCTTCATCTTCATAATAAGCTGGATATATATCTACTATATCTCCATTTACTCTAAAATCAGCCCTATCAAAGAAATTATCATTGCGTTTATAGCCCATATCTACAAGTTTTTTTAAAAGTTCTTTTTGATTTATTTGCATATTAAGCTCTAAAATCAAAACCATACCCACATACTCACTTGGATTTCCCAAACCATAATTTGCTGAAACACTAGCTATGCAAATAACATCATCATAACTTAAAAGCGAAGCACTTGCGCTTAGTCTTAATCTTTCTAAGTCTTCATTAGTAGAGCTGTCTTTTTCTATAAAAACATCGGTTCTTGGTATATAAGCCTCGGGTTGATAATAATCATAATAGCTTATAAAATACTCTACATGATTATTTGCAAAAAAACCTTTAAATTCGCTATAAAGTTGCGCGCATAAACTTTTATTGTGACTCATGATAAGAGTAGGCATGTTTAAGTTTTTAATGATATTTGCCATAGTGAAAGTTTTTCCACTGCCTGTAACACCTAGCAAGGTTTGGTATTTATTACCCGCTTTAATGCTTTTTACTATACCATCAATGGCTTGTTTTTGATCAGGACTTGGCTTAAAATCACTAGTAAGTTCAAACATAAATTTTCCTAACTTGTATTTTTGCTAATTTTACACAAAATTTTTTGTAAAAATTTAAATTTTAAAACAAAAAGCTATGCAAAATTAAATTTTTTTTTGTTACAATTATGTGTTTAAAATACTCTAAATATAAAATCAATAAAGGCAAGAAAATATGTATGATGAAAGAATAATCAACACAATGACAGATAAAGTAAATGAGCTTTTGGCTAAATATAATGAAGTATGTGAAATCAATGAAAATTTAAGAAATGAATTAGTAAGTGTAAAAGCACAAAATGAAGCTAAAAATAATCAAATCGCACGTTTAGAAGAAGAGCTTAAAAATAAAAATATTGAAAGCGAAGATGTGATCAAAAAAATAGAGGCAGTTCTTGGCAAACAATAACCAAAGAAAAGTTACAATTAATGTCTATGCAAAAGACTTTGTTGTAACATGCAGTAATGAATTTGCAAATCATCTTGAAGATGAAATTGCTTTAATTTCTGGAGGTACAGGCAAGATAGAGCTTGCAAATTTCATTAATGCTTTTGTAAAACTTAGCTACGAAAACTATATCTTAAAAAAAGAACTCAATAAACTTATCAATACTATCGATGAAGAAATAAAATAAATGCAAACAAAAAAAGCTTTTACATTGATAGAGCTTGTTTTTTGTATGATGATTATTGCTATTCTTAGCGTAATTGCTTATCCGTATTTTTCTTTTGGAAAAAACGATGCTAAACTCATTCAAGTAAAAAGTGAGGTGGAGCTTATCAATGCTTCTTTGTCTTTACTTAGAAATCAGTTTTTATTTAAAGAAAGTAAGGATTTTCCAGCAATTTTAGATGAAGCTTTAATAAATAGTGAAAATCAAAAATTATTTGTATGTTCTCATTCTCAAAATTATAAAAATACAAAACAATGCACTTACAGCGTTTTAGATAAACCAATCATTTCATCTAAAAAATCGTGGATGAAAATAGCAAATACTCAATATAGATTTTTTATAAATTCTAAAAATTACATAGATTTTTCTTATAATAGTGAAAAAGTTTTTTTAGAATGTGTGAGTTTAAATTGTAAGGATTATGGGTTTTGAATTTTTATCAACTTGCTATTAAAGGATATTATTTAGATACCTTAACTTATGAAAGTGAAGAAGAAATTGAAATTTTAGATGAGGTGGTAATTGATCTTGCAAGGAAAAAAAATCTTAAAGCTATAATTTTACAAAAATGCCCAAAGCCTGATTTTAAAACCCAAGCTATAAAAGAAAAAACAGGTTTTAAACTAACGCAATACCAATACGAACTTGCTCAATTTATTGCTTATTATTATGCTAGTAAAATAGCTTTTGTTTTGGGCATGTTTGAAAGCATTAAAGAGTATGAAAATGAAAAAATTCATATAAAAAAAGCACCTAGTTTAAGTAAAAACCAGCAAGAGGCTTTGGAATTTATAAAAACTAAACAAACTAGTTTGCTATTTGGCGATACAGGAAGTGGTAAAACTGAAATTTATATTAGCTTGATAAAAGAATATTTAGAGCAAGGAAAGCAAGTTTTGCTTTTAATGCCAGAAATCGCTCTAACTCCACAAATGCAAAAAAGATTAAAAGTGTATTTTGGCGAGCATTTTTTCTTGTGGCATTCTAAAATTACTAAGAAAAAAAAGCAAGAATGTTTGCAAGATTTAGCAAATTCAAAAGCTCTTTTAGTGGTGGGAGCTAGATCGGCTTTGTTTTTACCTTTTAAGAATTTAGGTTTGATTATTATTGATGAAGAGCATGATAATTCTTATAAAGCTTCTAATAATCCAAAAATCAATGCCAGAGATTTGGCTTTATTTATAGCAAAAAAAATGCATATAAAAGTTCTTTTGGGTTCTGCTACTCCAAGTGTTGTAAGTTTTTATAAACATCCTTGTTTTAGACTTAAAGGAACTTTCTTTGAAAGTAAAAAGCAGTTTTTATACGATGAGAGTGAGCTTAGTGTTTCATCAAAATTGCTTTTAGAATTAAAAATTAGCTTAAGAAATAAAAAGCAAGCCGTGGTATTTTTGCCTACAAGGGCAAATTTTAGACAAATTTTATGCAAAGAATGCGCTAATACTATTAAATGCCCTTTTTGTTCTATTGCTTTGAGTTTGCACAAAAATAAAAATGCATTAAAATGCCATTATTGTAATTTCACTAAAGAAATCGATCAAACCTGCCCAACTTGCAATGGAGTTATGCTTGAAGCTAAAAAAATGGGCACAGCAGAACTTTGTGAGCTTTTAGAAAAAGAATTAGCTGAGTTTAATCCTATCATAAAAAGATTTGATAGTGATGAGATCAGCAGTGTAAAAAAGCTTGATATGATTTTAAAAGATTTTAACCAAGAAAAAATTGATATTTTAGTAGGTACTTCCATGCTTGCTAAAGGACATGATTATCACAACGTGGATTTGAGTGTGATTTTGGGTCTTGATGAGTATTTATTTAGACCTAATTTTAAAGCTTTGGAAGAGACTTTGGCTCTTGCTATGCAAGTAGCAGGTCGTGCAGGTCGAAAGGGTGATGGTAGGGTGCTTTTACAAACTAAAAATAGATCTTTTTTTGAAAAATATATACAAGATTACGATAGTTTTTTAAAAGATGAATTAAATGCTAGAAATGAACTTTATCCTCCATTTAAAAGACTTTTAAGGCTAATTATTGAAGATGAGGATAAAAATAAAGCTTTAAATTTATGTGAATTTATAGCTAATAAAGTTCAAGAATTAAAACAAGTGCAATTAGTAGGCTATGGTGTTTGTGGTATTGAAATGCTAAATAAAAAATGGCGTTTTTATGTATTATTGCGTGCTAATACTCACCTAGAGCTTATAAAATTTGAGCATTTTGCTTTAAATTTTAAAAATATTACTTGCGATATAGATCCAGTTGATTTTTCTTGAAAAATATATTTATTTATAAATAATTATTATTTTATAATAAAAACAATATTTTATTTTTAATTTTAAATTTATTTTGATAAGAATATACTTTTTTAATTTCTTAAATTTAAAGGAAAGAAAATGAAAAAGTTTAGTTTTCTTACAAACTGTGTGCTTTTTGGTGCTTTGTTTAATAATGCTTTAGCTTGCACTACTATTTTAGTACCAAATGAAGCAAGTAAAGATGGCTCTATGTTGGTTGCAAGAAGTGCTGATAGTAAAGCAGATAAGGCACAGGTTTTTCTAATCCACCCAAGAGTTGAAAATCAAAAAGGCATTTATAGCACTAAAGCACATCAAGGAATGAATGATTTTACTTACCCTTTACCTACTAAATCTTTTCAATATAGCACTATAGCTAATTGGCAAAGTAAATTACACGGTGCTACTGGTTTTAATGAAATGGGTGTTGGAATAAGTGCTACTGAATCAATTTATGCAAAAGATGAACTTTTAAAATTTGATCCTTATAATGAGAAAAATGGCATTAGCGAAGATGATATTTTGGATGTTTTGCTTCCAAGAATTAAAAGCGCAAAAGAAGGTGTTTTATTATTGGGTGATATTATAGAAAAACAAGGAGCTGCTGAGGGCTTTGGAGTAGCTTTTGTGGATTCTAAAGAAATTTGGTATTTAGAAAGTGCTACAGCACATCAGTGGATGGCTGTAAAAATTCCTAATAATTCGTATTTTGTTAGTGCGAATCAAGGTAGGCTAAAACAACTAAAATTCAACGATGAAAATACCTTGCATTCTAAAAATTTAATAAATTTTGCCATAATACATAAAGCGTATAATCCTAAAGTGGATAAGGATTTTGATTTTTTTAAAGTTTATACAAGAAATGATGATAGAGATTTAACTTATAATTATCCTAGAGTTTGGTGGATACAAAAAATGTTTAATCCATCTTTAAATCAAGATGTAAAAAATGGTGCTAATTTTAATGTGTTTTTGCAACCTGAGCAAAAACTTGGTGTGGATGATTTAAAAAAAGCTTTAAGATCGCACTATGATGGAACAAAATATGATCCATATGCAAATTTCAATGAAAATGAAAACATTTACCGTGTTGTGAGTGTGTTTAGAACTTATGAATCTCACATTATGCAAGTTAGGCCGTGGCTTCCTAAAGAAATAGGTAGGTTAAATTATGTCGCAATAGGAATGGCTGATTTGAGTGTGTATTTGCCTTATTATTTTGGTAATGATGAGTTTATTGCAGGATATCAACAAGGAACAAATGAAGCTGATGATAAATCAATTTATTGGATTTATCGCAAGTTGCAAACTCTTGTAATGAGTGATTATAATAAATATGCTCCTATCGTAAAAAATGCTTATGCTAAATTTGAAAAAGACACATCTTTAAAACAAGAAGCTATGGAAAAAGAATATCTAAGTCTTTATAAAAAAGATAAGAACAAGGCAAAGCAAATTTTAGTTGATTTTTCATTGCAAAATCAAATGGAAGCTAAAAAACTTACTCAAGATTTGACAAATCAAATTTTTACCCTTTTAACAAGAGATACAGATATAAAATATAAATCTCTTAATAAAAATAAAAAAGATTAATGATATAGCCCATTTTTGGGCTATAATACTCTAAAAATATTTTTAGAGTGATTTTAATGACAAGATACAAAACAAGACAAATAAAAGTAGGTGATGTTTTAATAGGCGGAGATGCTCCTATTTCAGTGCAATCTATGCTTTTTACTAAAACAAGAGATATTGAAGGTTGTCTAGAGCAGCTTAACAGACTTTATTTTGCTGGTGCAAATATAGTGCGTTTAGCCTGTTTGGATATGGCAGATGCAAGAGCTTTAAAAGAAATCAAAGCAAAAAGCCCCTTGCCTTTAATAGTGGATATACATTTTAATCACAAGCTAGCAGTCTTTTGTGCTGAATTTATCGATGGGGTGAGAATTAATCCAGGAAATATAGGCTCAAAAGAAAATATCAAAGAAGTGGTGCAAGCTTGCAAACAAAGAAAAATTCCTATTAGAATAGGGGTAAATCATGGCTCTATAGAAAAGCAATTTAGCGATAAATATGGTTATAATATAGAAGCTATGCTTGGGAGTGCTTTATATAATATAAAATTACTAGAAGATTTAGACTTTTTTGATATTAAAATTTCTATGAAAACTTCAGATGTGCAAAATACCATAAAAGCTTATGAAGCTCTAAGACCACTTTGTGATTATCCATTTCATTTAGGAGTTACTGAGGCAGGGACTAAATTTCATAGCACGGTTAAAAGCTCGATCGCCTTAGGAAATTTGCTTTTAAAAGGTATAGGCGATACAATGAGAGTTTCTATGACAGGGGAGCTTGAAGAAGAGATTAAAGTAGCAAGGGCTATTTTGCAAGATAGTGGAGTGCAAAAAAGTGGAGTAAATATCATCTCATGTCCAACTTGTGGAAGAATTCAAAGTGATTTGATAAAAGCGATTAAAATAGTAGAAGAAAAAACTAAGCATATAAAAGAACCATTAAATATAAGTGTTATGGGTTGTGTTGTAAATGCCTTGGGTGAGGCTAAGGGTGCTGATGTGGCGATTGCTTTTGGAAAAAATCAAGGTTTAGTTATAAGACATGGTGAAGTAGTGGCGAAATTAAAAGAAGATGAGCTTGTAGATAGATTTTTACTTGAAGTAGAAGATGAGGTAAAACTTAGAGAAAAAGATTAATTTTTTTCTAAGTAAGTTTTTTGCACATTTTGTAATTTTTTAGAAATTTTTACTTTATAAATACTTGGATTTTGAAGTTTTTTTAGTTTAAAATCCAAGCCATCAACACTTTTTTTATGATACTCTTGAATATTTTTCAAGTTAGGAAGCTCATAGATTAATTTTCCATCTTTAAAAATAAGCTCATGTAGATTTTTATATATATAACCTTGGTAATTTTTGATACTTTCATCATGTGTATATAAAATATCAAAACTCGCTTTATTGTTTTTATAATACCTTATGAGTTTTTTAAAATGTGGCAAGGTTGTTTTGTCTGAGTTTGCGCTGATTTTTATTTTAGGGATGATTTGATTGTTTTTTTCTAATGCAACAAGCTTATAAACAGCTCCAAAAATAGGCGAACTTGCCGAAGTAATAAGCTTTTCTCCAATGCCAAAAGCATCGATTGGGGCTTTGTCTTTTAGTAATTTTTCTATGATAAACTCATCTAAAGTATTACTAGCTATGATTTTGCATTTTGTTAATCCAGTAAAATCTAGTTTTTTTCTAATATATTTAGAGATTTTAAGCAAATTTCCTGAGTCAATACGGATAGAATAATTTTGTATGGAATCTTGTGCATTTAACTCATTAAACACTAAAATAGCATTTTCAATACCTTTTTTATAATCATAAGTATCAATCAAAAGACTTATATTATCTTTATAAATTTGACAATATGCTCTAAAAGCACTTAGCTCATCATCAAACATTTGTACCCAAGCATGAGACATGGTTCCACTAATAGGAATATTAAATTTTTTCCCAGCTAAAGTACAAGCACTTGCATGAAAACCACCTATAAAAGCAGCTCTAGCACCATTTAAAGCCGCACTTTCTCCATGAGCTCTACGAGAACCAAATTCTAAAAGCAATTTTTCTTTTGCAATTTGAGTAATTCTGCTAGCTTTAGTGGCAATTAGACATTGATGATTTAGGGTTAAAAGTATGAAAGTTTCTAACAATAAAGCCTCTATTATAGGTGCTTTGATAATCATTAAAGGTGTATTAGCAAAAATACATTCACCTTCTTTAACGCTTAGTATATCTCCACTAAATTTTAAAGTTGAAAGGTAGTTTAAAAATTCATCATCAAATTTTTTAGTATTTTTCAAAAAATCTATGTCATCTTTAGAGAAAGAAAAATGATTAATATGATTTATGATTTGTTCTAATCCACAAAAAACAGCATAAGAAGCATTATCAGGAGCTTTTCTAAAAAAAACTTCAAAATAAACAATTTGCTTATGCATATTTTGTTTAAAATAAGCATAAGCCATACTTAGTTCGTAAAAATCACATAATAATGAAGAATTCATATAAGGATTTTTACTAAAAAATTAATCCATTTGGCGACGCAAGAAAGCAGGAACATCAAGCTGAGAAATCACTTCTTCATCAAATCCACCGCTAGCTTTACGTAAATTCATATAGCTATTTTTTTTACTTTCTTCTTGTTCTTTAGCACTTTCTATTTCAGCTTTATCTTCAAAACCTGTAGCAATGATAGTAACTTCAACGCGATCACCCATACTCTCATCAGTCGTTGCACCAAAGATTACTTTTGCGTTTTCATCTGCTATATCGCTAATGCTTTGAGTAGCTTGTGAAATTTCTATCAATGAGCATTCAGGACCAATTTTATAATGGATGATTACGCCTTTAACGCCTTTCATAGTCATGCCGTCTAATAATGGAGATTCTATAGCACTTGATAATGCATCCATGATAGCATTTTCACCTTCTCCATGACCCACGCCCATTAGTGCTAAACCTCTGTGGCTCATAACAGTTCTAACATCAGCAAAGTCAACATTAATATCGCCATCTTCTAAAAGGATAGACACCATACCCCTAACAGCTCTAGCTAAAATATCATCAACTAGTTTAAATGCTTCTTTTATACCTGCTTTTTTTGGGAGTATACTAAGAAGTTTTTCATTTTGGATTACAATGATAGAATCACTTTCTTTTTTTAATTCAGCTAAACCAGCTTCTGCTAATTTTTTTCTTTGTTTTCCTTCAAATGCAAAAGGCATAGTTACAACTGAAACAGTTAGCGCACCTACTTCTTTAGCAGCTTGTGCTACAACAGGAGCTGCACCTGTACCAGTTCCACCACCAAGTCCTGCTGAAATAAATACTATGTCGCTTTGACTTAAAGCAGCTTTTACTTCTTCAAAACTTTCTCTTGCGCTTTCTGCCCCAATTTCTGGTTGCATTCCAGCACCCAAACCTTTGGTTTTTTTCTCACCTAGTTGAATTCTAGTTTTTGCTAAAGATTTAGCTATAGCTTGTGCATCAGTATTAGCTGAAATAAGATCAAGATCATGTAAACCCATATTTACCATATGATCTATCATGTTACCGCCACCGCCACCGCAGCCTATGACTTTTATTTTTGCACCTTTTGCGTGTTGCATTTCTTCCACTAGATATTCGCTCATTGTGTCTCCTATTAGAACTGGTTTATTAATTTATTCCAAAATTTATGCATTAAATTCGTTTTTTTATCTTTCTTTGTTTCTATTTTTGCTAATTCTGTTTTTTCATCTTCAAATTCTTTTTGATCTTGAAAAATTTCTTCAAAATCTTTATTTTCTTCTTCGTTTTCATCTATGGTAAGATTTTGTTTGATTTGTTTATTGATAAATTCAGGCTCTCCTTTGTATCTTAGTTTCTCATTAGAATCTAATTCATAAGGAGTAAAATGCCCACCACCATATAAACAAAGACCTATAGCACAGCTATTTTCTGCATCTTCAAAAATTTCTTTAAAACCATCCATAGTATCTTTTTTTGCAGTCGCTATTCTAACAGCTTTATTATCAAAATAAGCTGAAGCAAGCTTGTCAAGTCCTGCAAATTTTGTCATTCCACCTGTTAATACTATACCTGCTCCTGCTTGATTTGCACAAGTATTATCGCTTAGCATTTTAGCTAAAATAATAATAGTTTCTTCAATTCTTGCATAAATTACATTGGATATGACTTCTACTGAAACTTCATTTTTTCTTTTTTCATCACCCATGTATGGAATTTGTATAATTGAGTTTTCATTTTGCGCTAAAGATGCATAATTTAATTTTAGTTTTTCTGCTTCTTTTGGCGGGGTATGTAAAGCTATGGATAAATCATTGGTGATATTTACTGAGCCAATTTGTAAGCATTCATTGTAGCGTATAGAATTACCCGCATGAATGACCATATCGCAAACTGCTCCACCCATATCGATTAAAATAGCGCCTAATTCTTTTTCACTATCATCAAAGCAAGCAATAGAAGAAGCATATCCTGAAAGAACGATGTTATCTACTCTAAGATCAGCAAGCTCCACAGCTTTTTTTAGATTTTTAATATGCACTTCTTGTGAGATTACAATATGCGTAGAAACTTCAAGGCGATTTCCACTCATTCCCAAAGGATCTTCTACATGTTCAAGATCATTTACTTTAAAATTATAAGGTAATACATGAATGATTTCATATCCACTAGGTATATTTGCAGTATGCTTTGCTGTGCTTACTGCTCTGTGAATTTCTTTAATACCTATTTCATGATTTGGTATATTAACTACACCTATACTATCTACACTTTTTGCATAAGCACCTGAAATAGATACAATTACTTTATCATAATGCACGCCTGACATCATTTGTGCATCAGCTACTGCTTCTTCTATGGATTTTGAAGCAAGTTCTATATTAGTAATTGCTCCTTTTTTTATACCATTTGATTTTGATTTTCCAAAACCAATGACTTTTAGTCCTTCTTCGCTTTTTTGTGCTAATATGGCGCAAGTTTGTATTGAGCCTAAATCAATTCCTAAAATATTCAATTTGTATTTCCTTTATAATAGCGTTGAATTGGATATAATTCTATAAGTTTTTTTAATAATTCTTCCTTAAGTAAAGCTTGTTTAGTTTGTTTAGCGCTTTGCTCTATGATAAATTTGTAAATTTCTTCTTTGTTTTTATTTTCTAAAGTTTGTTTTGTGATCTCATAAACTATTGCTTTATCATCAAATAATACATAAGATTTAGCTTTGTTTGAGTCAAATACATGCATTAAAAACTCGCTAAATTCAGTATCATTCATCATATTACCCACTTTTGCATTTTTGCTTGAGTCACGGCTATAAGTACCTATGTCTATACCTTGGAAATTATCTAGGGCGAGTTTTGCTTTTTCTTCTAATAAGGCTTTAGTTTTTTCTTTAATGTAAAGTTTACTTACTTCGTTTTTAGCTTGCTCAAAAGTCATAGTTTGTATAGGATTTATTTTTATAATTTTTGCAATCATATAGCCGTTTTCAAATTTAAAAGGCTTAATAAAATCATTTTCTTTAGCTTTTTGTATATTTTCTAAAGGATAATAAATATCAGCATCGCTGATTGTGATATTTTTATCAAAACTAAGCTCGTTCTTTCTCAAAGCCACATAGCTTTCATTGGATTTAAGTTTAAGTTTAGAAAGTTTTAAATCTTTTATAACTTTATCTTTGCTTTGTTCTAGACTTAGAATTTTCCCTGCAAAATCTTTATAGTCATTTTTATTTTCTTCATAGTAAGCTTGGATTTCTTTGTCATCAATTTTGATTATATCAGGGTTTAAAAAATAAGTTGCAAGCTCGTAACTTTTTTGCGTCTTATAAAGCTCTTTATTTTTCTCCCAAGTTTGTTTTAACTCTTTTTCATCTATTGTTATGTTTTTATTATCAAGTTTTATAGCTTGAACTTTTAAACTATCTTGCATTAAAAAACTTGCGCCAAACATATCAAGTTCATTTGGTTTGATTTGCAAATTTAAAATAGCATTGATTTTTTTAAGTAATAACTCATCGTGAATGATTTTTTCATAAGTTTTTGGTGTATAGTTGTTTCTTGCAAGCAGATTATAGTATAAATTTTTGTCAAAAACACCTGAAGCATTATGAAAGATTTTTTGATGTGCTAAATCATAAGCGATTTCTTCCTCGCTCACATTTAAACCCAAGGTTTTAGCATAAGAAAGTAGTAGTTTTTCTTGTATAAGTTCATTAATAGCTTGGGTATCTAAGCCATCTTTTTGTGCTTGTTCTTGTGTGTAATTGCCATTGTTTAGCTGAGAATAATAGCCAAATAATTGAGAATATTTAAGATTAAACTCATCATAACTTATTTTTTCATCGCCTACCTTTGCAACAGAACTAGATCTATCGGTGTTAAAATCATAACTCCCCCAACCAACAAAACCTGCTCCAACAAAAGCAATAACGCTAATCCAAATAGTTACAACTAAGTATTTTTTATGATGCTGCATCCAAGTGAGCATTTTTACCCCAATCTGATTAAATAAATTAAACTATAAATTATAAATAATTTGTGATTAATAAAAGATTAATTTTAAATTATTATGATAAATTTGTTTCCGCTAAATGGATAATTTTGCAAGAATTTTCAATTAAATCTATAATTTTACCTAATTCATAACTTGTTCTACCATAGGCAAATATACCATAGCCCTTTACAACAACAAAATTTTGTTTTTGTTCTAACATATAACGATAAATTTCAGTTTGTGATCTATCCTCCCAATCTTCATAATTTTTAGGATTATAAACTCGAATTTCTTCTAGAAAAATTTCACCAAAATAATCTTGAGGTGTTATAAAATCATGATTTAAACTCATAGATAAGGTATAGGTTGGGCAGGCAAAACATATAAATTTGGCTTCAGGTATGTTCTCATATATACTTTTATGGATTTCACTATCGCTACTTGCCTCATCCCAGCTATAATCTTTTGCAAATTTTAAAATACTTAAACTTTTTTCATCTAGTTGATTTAAAAAAGTGTCATTTTTATTTATAATAAAAGAACTTTGAGATAGTTTTGCTGAAACTGATCCGTGGCAAATTCCAAAAAAATTTTTTTTAAACATTGAAGTAGAAAGTATTCTGATTTGAGAAATGATATTTTCTTTATTCATTAAAAACCTTGTTTTAAACTTAACTAAGATATTATACTAAAAAATATTTTAAAGGTTTATTTTGCAAAGTCCACATATTCCTGTTTTACTGCAAGAAGTTTTAGACGCTTTTGATGATTTTGATAGTGGAGATTTTTTAGATTGCACTTTGGGTTATGGAGGGCATTCTAAGGCGTTATTGCAAGCTCATGAGAAACTAAGATTAATTGCTTGTGATAAAGATTTAGAAGCTTTAAATTTTTCTAAAGAATTTTTAAAAAAATTTCAAGATAGGATAAGTTTTAATCATATAGGTTTTAAAGACATTTTAACTCAAATTCCAACGCAAAACCTAAGAGGAATTTTAGCTGATATCGGTGTATCTTCTTTGCAGCTTGACAAAAATGATAGAGGTTTTTCACTAAATTCTGATTTTTTAGATATGAGAATGGATCAAAATAATCCTTTAAGCGCTAAAGAAGTGGTAAATTCTTACAGCAAGGAAGCCTTGGAGCAAATTTTTAAAGACTATGGAGATTTAACACCGGTTGCTTCAATGCTTGCTCAAAAAATCATCAATGCAAGAAGTCAAAAAGAGATTACAAGCGCAAAAGAATTAAGTCAAATCATAGGAAATGCTAAGCTAAAAGGACGCAATGTGTCTTTAGCTTTACTTGTATTTCAAGCTTTACGCATAGAAGTAAATAATGAGCTTGGCGAATTAAAATCCTTGCTTAAAAACATAGAAAAAGCAAAATTAAAAGATTGTAAATTAGCCATTATTAGTTTTCATTCTTTGGAAGATAGGATAGTAAAAAATACTTTTAAAAGATGGGAAAAAGACTGCATTTGCGATGAAAGAGCCATAAAATGCGAATGTGGCAAAGGACATAGTCTTGGGAAAATTTTAAGTAAAAAAGCCATAAGTGCCTCCAAAGAAGAAATAAGCTATAATAGCAGATCAAGTTGTGCAAAAATGAGAATTTTTTATTTTAGGTAAATAATGGTTGAAGATGATTTTTTAAAAGAAAAGCAAAATATACGTGAAAAAATGTTGAAATATTCCAGGGCTATTAAAGAAGGTAGGCCTTATGAAGAATATGAGCAAAATTTTAATGAGAGTGATCGTATACTAAAAAATAGAATACAACGTAAAAAAAGACCTAAATTTACAGATTTTGATGAAGAGTATGAAGAAAAACCTAGGAAGCAATCTGCTATTTATTTAAAAGAAGATTTGATTAATGTTAAATTAGAAGAAAAAAAGCCTTTTAAATTACAACTTAATTTTTTCAAAAAGCAAAAAGAAAAATTCGATAAAAAAAATATTGCAAATTCTAAAACGCTTAAAAGTAACAAATCAACTCAAGAAGTAAGAAAAATAGAAAAAAAACAAGAAAATAAAGATCCTATTCAAATATCTAAAATTCTTACCCAAAGCAATGTTTTTGTCACCTCAAAATTTCAAGATTTAAAAGAAAAAAGAAAAGAAAAAGCTAAACTCAAACAAGAACTAAAAGAGCAAAAAAAAATCGAACAAGAAAAACTAAGAAAAGCTCAAGAGGAATTAAAAGAAAAAGAAAAACTAGCCAAGCAAGAACAAAAAATTTTAGAAGAAAAAGTAAGACTTGAAGAAAACCAAGAGTATAACCAAGAAGATAAATATGAACTTTTAGATAGTATAGTAAGTGAGGAGAATAAAAATTTAAGTCCTAAAAATTTAATATATGCAGGTTTGATGATAGCATTTGCTTTATTGATATTTTTCCCACAAATTTATATTAGAAATCAAATTTATTATGTAAGTAGAGATATAGCGGATTTAAGATCGCAAGAACTTGTTTTAGATGAGGAAAACAAAGAGCTTCAAAGACAGCTTGAGGCGCTATATTTTCAAAATCAAGTTTTAGACTTTTTAGATTAATCTTGTGTTTGAATGATTTTTTCTAAAACATATTGCTCGAGTTGGTTTTTTGGGATTTCTTCTTTAATGGCTTGGTTATAAATATTTTCTGCTATTTTTGAATATTTTTCATAAGCAAAATATGGAAAATGCAAAGCCCAAGCTTTTTTTAATAATCTTTTACTTATTACTTTTCTAGTGTAAATTTTAAAAATATCATAGCCAATAAAAACACAAGCGGTTACAAAAACAGCACTTAAAATACTAATATGAAAATCAATAATTGTTAAAAAATAATGACTAATGATAAGCATAGGAACTAAAATAGCTATGCAAAAAAATGCATAAATAAGATAAGAATTAAACACCTTAAATTTAAAATTTAATTTCGCAGGATCTACCATCATGCCTTCATTAAGTAAGGCGTTTGCTTCTAATAAATCTTTTAAATTAACAGGTTGGTTTGAAACTTTAAAAATAAAGTTTAAAATAAATTCTTGTATTTTCATTTTTTACCCAATCAGTATGTGATTTTTGTGATTTTAACATTTTTGTTTTTAATTAAACTAAATTTTAAGTCTTGTAAATGAAATCTTGTGTTAAAATTTATATTATTTTAATATCAAAATGGAAGAAAAATGGCAGATTCTAGATTTATGATGAATGTAAAAGGCATAGCTAAAAGTTTTATACCTAGAAAAATTTATCAAAATCAATTACAAAATATTTTAAAAGAAATTTTAAAACTAAAAAATCTAGATAACATTATTACTCGCTTGAATTATTATAATCTGCAAAATGATTTTTTTGATATAAAAAAATTTGAAAATTATGAAAAAATAGGAAAATTTCCTTTTAAAAAAACTTCTTATGCTTATGATGCTTATGCAATCAGTAAGTATTTTGATGATGATTTTTTATGGGTTAAAGGTTTTGGGGATATTAGTTATAATCTTAAATATCCAAGCATAGCTAAATCAAGACCGGTTGAAAATGGTTTTAATAATATCATCTTAAAATTAGATAAAAATAGACATTTTGATTTTATACAGGATAAAAATCAATTTGAAGATAAAAAAGACTTGCTTTTTTTTAGAGGCGCGATTTATCAGCCTCATCGTATTAAATTTTTTGAAAAGTATTTTGATAATCCTCGTTGCGATATTGCTCATGTTGGTGGTAGAAAAATTCAAGCTGAAAAATGGATTAAAAATTTAAATTTTAAAATCAGTAGAGCTTATCAAACGCAGTTTAAATTTTTACTTTCTTTAGAAGGCAATGACGTAGCAAGCAACTTAAAGTGGGCGATGAGAACAAATTCTTTAGTTTTAGCTCCAAAAATGCGCTATGAAACTTGGTTTATGGAAGGAAAGCTAGTTCCAAATGAGCACTTTGCTTTGATTGATGATGATTATGAAAATGTAGAAGCTTTGCTTGATTATTATTTAACTAATCCGCATAGAACAAAAGAAATCATTCAAAATGCCCATGCTTACATAGAGCAATTTTTAGATGAAAAGATAGAAATTTATATAGGAATTTTAGTTTTGGCTAAGTATTTTTATTATTCTAATCAGCTTGATTTACCAAAAGATATTATTGATTTATTTGATTAAAAGGAGGACTTATGCAAGAAATGGAAGTGGTGTTTTTAAATGATGAGTTTGTAAAAGCTAGTGAAGCTAAAGTGAGTGTTTTTGATAGAGGTTTTATCTTTGGGGATGGAATTTATGAAGTAGTTCCTGTGGTAAATGCAAAAATAGCTGACAAAGAAGAATTTTGGGAACGTTTTGAGCGTAGTTTGGCTCAAATTGAACTACAAATTCCTTATACAAAAGAAGAATTTGAAAATATTTTAGAGCAATTAATCATTAAAAACTCTCTTAAAGAAGGTGGGCTTTATATGCAAGTTACTAGAGGGGTTGCTAGTAGAAATTTTGCTCTTTTAAAGGGATTAAAACATACTATTATGGCTTTTGCTTTTGAATGTAAGGTGATTGAGCATGAGCATGCTAAAAATGGGGTAAGTGTTATTTCAACATCTGATTTAAGATGGAAAAGAAGGGATATAAAATCAATTTCTTTATTGGCTCAATGTCTTGCAAAAGAAGAAGCTATAAAAGCTAAGGTTTTTGAAGCTTTTATGGTAGAAAATGCTTTAGTAACAGAAGCTTCTAGTAGTTCAGCTTTTATTATAAAAGATAAAACTTTAATTACTAAGCCATTTTCTAATGAAATCTTACCAGGAATTCGCCGTAAAAATATCTTGAAATTTGCCAAAGAACTTGATCTTAAAGTAGATCAAAGAGCTTTTAGTATGAAAGAAGTATATGAGGCTGATGAGGTGTTTATTTCTGCGGCTACTTTTTTGATTTTAGGTGTTATAAAAGCAGATAGCAAGGTGATTAATGATGGTAAAGTAGGCTTTTATACCCAAAAGCTAAGAGAAAAATATGTGGAAAAAATACAAAAAGAGGTTTTTTAATCAAAACCTGCGTTTGTAAATTCTTTAGGATTATTAAGAGCGTAGCGGAATTTTTCCCAGTCTATTTGTTTGTCCCAAATAGCTACGATTAAAGCTGCTACGCTATTACCGCATAAATTTCCTACTGCACGAATTTCAGACATAAATTTATCCACACCCAAAAGTATAGAAATAGCAGCTACGGGTAAAACCTCGCCTAAACTTGCTCCTAAGCCATTGTTAGCTTCTGCAATATGCATATTAGATAAAGCTGCAAGTGTGCTTCCTAGTATGATAAAACCTGAACCAGTTACACCAACAGCGCCTTTTGAAGCTATCATCAGTACGATTAAAATACTAATTTCATGCGTTAAAGAAAGTTCTACATTAAAAGCTTGTGCAAGGAAAATCAAACTCATAGCCAAATAAATATTAGTACAATCAAGATTAAAACTATATCCAGTTGGCAATACTAAACCCACAGTGGCTTTTGAAATTCCTGCTTTTTCAAGCTTTCTCATAAGTGGAGCTAATGCTGATTCGCTAGAGCTTGTGGCAAAAACTATCAAAACTTCTCTTGAAATAAAACGCATAAATTTAAAAATATTAACTTTGGCAATAAAACAAATAAGTCCTAAAACTCCAAAGATAAAAAGCAAAGAAGCAAGTAGCATAACAACAAGTAAATATCCTAAATTTAACAAAGAGTCAAGCCCATATTTTGCTACTAAAAATGCCATCGCAGAAAAAGCAGCAATAGGAGAAAAATACATAATGATTTCTAGGATTTTAAAAACAAAACTTTGCATTATTTCTAAGGTTTTTTGTATAGCTTTTCTCTCATCAATTCTCATAAGTGAAATAATAAAAGCACAAGCTAGGGCTATAACTAAGATTTGCAAGGTTTTTCCCTCGCTAAAAGCAGCGATGATATCAGTAGGTATGGCGTCTTTTAAAATATGTAAAATTTCATTTTGCGCACTTATTTCTATATTTTTATTAACAAATTGAGCTACACTTTCTTGATCTAGGGTGTTTGGATCAAGGTTCATTCCTTTTCCAGGTCCCATAATATTTGCCATAAAAATACCAATAGCTAAAGCAAAAGTACTCACTACTTCAAAGTATAATAAAGCTTTAGCACCTATACTTCCAACTTGCTTTAGACTTTCAAGGCTAACAACTCCTAAAACAATAGTTAAAAATATAATAGGTCCTATTAAAAATTTTAAAGCTTGTATAAAATAATCCACTCCGATTTTACTAGCTAGTGCAAGTTCTTTGTCTAATAAACCAAGGCTAATACCAGCTATTATTCCTATAATCACCCAAAAACCTAAATTTTTTAACATTTTTTTGAGCTTGCTTGGTTTTTCATGGGTAATTACTAGCACAAAAACTCCTTGAATTTTTAAAACCATCACATATTAGCAAAGAAAAACTTATTTTTATGATTAAAACAAATAAAAAATAAACAATACTCTTAAAAATAATAATTTTTTAGCTTATTTTGTAGCTAAAAGTAGCATTTTGTAGTATTTTTATCTGATTTATTATGAAATAAATAATGATAATGTTTATCTAAATTTAAGAAAGCTAGTACTATACTTGCAACTATGATTTTAAAAATGAATATCATTTCGGAGTAAAATAGTGTTTAAAAAAATAAGCTTGTTGATAATTTTTTTATTTTGTACTATTGTTTATGCTAGAGAGATTGATTATCAAAAAGAAGCCCAAGCAATCAAACAAATTTTAAATGAAAGTATGATTTTATACAAAGAAAATAAAAATTTAGAAGCGAAAAAAAAGGCAGAAGATGCATATTTTCAGCATTTTGAAACCATGGAAGGTTCTATTGGGCGTAATGTTGGTAGAAAAGCCATTGTTATGGAGCGTAAATTTGTTAATTTAAGGAAGTTATATAAAGATAAAGAAGATTTTTCTAAAATAGAAGCCTTGATTAGTAGTTTGTATTTTGATTTAGATGAAATAGTTCCTATTTTAGAAAAAGGCTTCCAGCTTAAAGCTGAAGCTAGTGATGTAAATTATGATAAAAAAGCAGCTGAAAACTCATCTTTAAAAGCAGAAAAAGAACGCCAAGCACAAGCTGAAGCGATGTTTGCTGCTTTGCTTGGAGAGAATGTTAAAGAACAAACTTCACAAAACTCAACTCAAAGTTTGATTGCTCAAGAGCAAGACACTCAAAAAGATGAAGCATTATTAGCTTTACAAGAAGCTTCGGCTTTGGATGCAAGGTTGCAATTTTTAATGGATTCAATGATTTCAAAGCTTGATCAGGCTGCATTAGCTTTTGTAAATAAAGACTATCAAAAAGCTAAAGATTTGATTCAATCAGCATTGTTTGAAGACTATAGAAACTCAAAAGTAGAAGTTTTAGTGGCAAGATATACTAAGGCAGGAGTGGATAAAAAAATTCAAACTAAACTTAGAACTATTATAAGAAAAATCAATGCTAATACTTTAGATGAAAAAACTATTAGAGATGAAATTTCAAACATATCAGATTTATTATATGAAGCGTTTTTAGCTTTACCTAAAGAAGAATTAGCTTTGCTTCAAATTAAAGGCTTTGATGAAAGTACTATGAGTACTAAAAACTATACTAAAGTATATGATGATATGAAAATTGCTCTTAATGATATTTTACAAAATTATGAGGGATTTAGTTTAAATAGTATAGATGCTTTGCAAAATGTGTATTTGGATATTTTTGAAGCAAGTGGCATGGAAAGTAAAATTGGTGCTATTGATAGTGCTTTAAAATTAAAAATAGAAAGTTATTTTTCAAAAGGTGTTGCACTTATTAAAGCAAGTGCTTCTAAAGAAGAATTAAAACAAAATTTCGATGAGCTTAGTGCCTTAGTAGAAAGCTCTTTGGATAAAATTCAAGAATCCTCGCCTATGTCTTTATTTATATGGGCTTTGGGTATTATCTTAAGAGAGGGTTTGGAAGCTTTAATTATTATTGTAGCTATAGTTTCATACCTAGTTCAAAGTGGCAATAAGAAGCGTTTAAATATAGTATATTCAGCACTTTGGAGTGGGGTATTTTTAAGTTTTGTAACAGCATTTTTTATTTCATGGATTTTTAAAGAACAAGCAGGGCAAAGCAGAGAGTTGCTAGAAGGCATTACTATGCTTGTGGCTGTTGCATTATTGTTTTATGTGGGTTTTTGGCTTTTATCAAATGCGCAAAATAAAAAATGGGCAAATCACATAAAAACTCAAGCAGTTGAAGCTATATCAAATAATTCAGCAAAAACCTTATGGTTTAGTGTGTTTTTAGCTGTATATAGAGAAGGTGCAGAAACTATTCTTTTTTATCAGGCTTTATTGTTTGATGCAAAAACAAGTACAGATTATAGTTTTATATTTATAGGATTAGCTAGCGGATTAATTATACTTGTCGTACTTTATTATTTATTAAAAGCTGGTGCTTTAAAAATACCAGTAAAACAATTTTTTTATATAACTTCATACATTATTTTTTATATGGTCTTTGTCTTTACGGGCAAAGGCGTTGGTGAGCTCATAGAAGCTAAGGTTATCACCCCAAGCTTGCTTCCTTTTGATTTTGAAGGAATTTTGTGGCTTGGAATTTATCCTTACTATGAGAGTATCATACCTCAGTTTATGGTTTTAATCTTACTCATTATGGGTATTTTTATAACAAAGCAAATTTCAAATAAAAGGGAAAAAATATGAAAAAAACTTTATTAAGTTTAGGCGCAGCAGCTAGTATTTTAGCTAGTTCAGTTTTTGCAGCAGAGGTGCCAATTGGCGATCCTTATGAATTAAATGGTATGGAAATAGCAGCGGTTTATTTACAACCAATCGAAATGGAGCCAAGAGGCATTGACCTTGCAGCAAGTTTGGCAGATATTCACCTTGAAGCAGATATTCATGCATTAAAGGGTAATAAAAACGGCTTTCCAGAAGGCTTTTGGATCCCTTATTTAACTATAGCTTATAAGCTAACTAATCTTGACAATGGTAAAGTAAAAACAGGAACTCTTATGCCTATGGTTGCAGATGATGGCCCTCACTATGGTGCAAATTTAAAAATGGATACAGGCATTGGAAATTACGAGTTAGTATTTTTAATAGAAAGTCCAGAAAAACAAGGTTTTGGACGCCATGTTGATAAAGAAACAGGTGTTGGTAAATGGTTTGAGCCATTTTCGGTTAAATATAACTTCAAATACACAGGAAAACCTAAGTGATTTTTCCCTAGCTTTTGCTAGGGTTTATTTATGAAATTATTGATTTTATAAATAAATTCTATCAAAGAAGAGCCTATGTCGATTTATTTTGTACATTTTTTTGGAGTATTTTTTTCTTATGCGCTTTTGAGTGCTTTATTTTTTTATAATCTAAAAAATTCTTTAGTGTTTAAACTTGCTTTTGTAGGTTTTGTTTTTTCTTATTTTGCTTTTTTTATTAGCGCTAAAACACTAAGTTATGATTTGCTATATTTTTCTAATGATATTTTATTTGTTTTATTGTTTTTGGGTATTATCATTTTTTCTTTTATGAAAAATAATTTTTTAAAAGAAAAAATTCAAGCAATATTACTTTTTTTACTATCTTTTGCTTTTGGTATAAAATACTTACATATTTCTATTGACTTTCCTATATTAAGCACTAATTTTTTAGATTCTTTAGCGATTAGTTCTTTTGGGTTAATTTTGCTTGCTTTTGTTGTGTGTTTTGGGGTTTATCTTTTTACAAGATGGTTAAGGAAATTTAAATTCAAGTTTTTAAATTTATTTTTATTTATTATCGTAATTTTTTATCTAAATGAAGCTTTAGCGCAAATTTTATTACACCTTATGAGAGAAGGCGTGGTAGAAACAG
Organism: Campylobacter sp. IFREMER_LSEM_CL2256; assembly: GCF_025771645.1. NCBI lineage: Bacteria > Pseudomonadati > Campylobacterota > Epsilonproteobacteria > Campylobacterales > Campylobacteraceae > Campylobacter > Campylobacter sp. IFREMER_LSEM_CL2256. The sequence goes on along the minus strand of NZ_JAKMQQ010000005.1, from coordinate 5,082 downwards.
AAAGTTTATATTTAAGCTATGTGGCAAAAAGTGTATATTATGCTAAATTTTATACTTATGTATGGTTTGTGTTGTTAGGACTTTGTATTGTTTTAGCTCTAAAGCAAAGAGTGAGTGAAAATAGCAAGAAAAAAGATTTTGATATAGAATTTAGAAAAAATCAAGCAAAAAATTCAACTATAACTAATTTTAGTGCAAGTATTTTTAGTGCTATGATTTTAAGTCTTTGTATTTTTCTTTTTTATGATTTGCATGCTTCAAGACCGGTAACCATAGATGAGCCAACCTATGTAGAGCCAAATGAAAATGATGAATTTGTCTTTGATGTAGCGATTTTAAGAGATAATAACTTACATCGCTTTGCTTATATTAGCGATGAGGGTAAAGTGGTGAGATTTTTTTTAATTAACAAAAGAGAAGATAAAGACTCACCAGTAGCAGTTTTTGATGCTTGTAGTATATGTGGGGATATGGGGTATGTTAAAAAAGGTGGAGAATTAATTTGTATCTCATGTAATGTTAGAATTTTCTTACCAAGTGTAGGTAAGGCAGGTGGGTGTAATCCTATCCCTATGAAGTATAAATTTGAAAATGGTAAGGTTATCATACCTTTTTCAGAAATTTTAGATGGGGTGAATTTTTTCACTCAAGTAGTAGAAAAGAAAGTTTATGATCCTATTGATAATACTGAATTAATTAATTTAAAAGCGCCAAGATCTTACGTTTATAAAGGTAGAACATATTTTTTTGCTAATGAAAAAAATTATGAAGAGTTTAAAAACGATCCTTTAAAATACATCGATATGAATAAGACTTCAAAATATAGAATTCATAATTTATTAGGAAATGACTATGCAAGTTAAGATTGTAAAAAATTCCATTTTTCAAAATAAAATTCAAAAATCCCTAGCTTTGTTAACGATTTTTTTAGCTACTTTGCTTATGGCTACTATGTTAAATCTTACTTTGGGTATAGGTAATGAAATCACAAAAGAATTAAGAAGTTATGGGTCAAACATTTTAGTTTTACCTAAAGGTGCAAGTTTAAGTGTAGAAGTGGGTAATAAAATCTATGAGCCTTTGAAAAATCAAAATTTTTTAGAAGAAAACAAGCTTCATACTATAAAAGAAATTTTTTGGAGAAATAATATTAATGCCTTTGCACCATTTTTAGATACCCAAGTAAAAATTCAAACTCCAAATGCAAATTATGAAAATATCTCTTTAGTAGGAACTTATTTTGATAAGGCTATAAAGATTCAAGATGATGATGATTTTTATGCGGGTATTAAAGAATTATACAAATATAGTCAAATCAAAGGAAGCTACCCAAAAGATGATAGTTTAGATGAAATAATGCTAGGAATAGATTTAGCACAAAAGTATGATTTAAAAATAGATGATGAAATCACCCTTGTGCAAAATGAACAATTTTTTAAAGTGAAAATTGTTGGTATTATGGATTTAACCCAAGCTTTTTCAAATAAAATTATCACTTCTTTACTTTTAGCGCAAAAACTTTCTAAAAAGGAAGGTTTATTTGCTAAAGCAGAAGTTTCAGCTTTGACTATACCTGAAAATGATTTAGCACAAAAAGCAAGACGCGATGTAGATAGTCTTGATCAGCTTGAGTATGATCAGTGGTATTGCACTGCTTATGTAAGTTCTATTGCTTATCAAATCGCAGAAGATTTTAAGGGTGCTAGCACAAAAGTAGTGAGTGCGATTTCAGATGCAGAAAGTTTAATAGTGTCTAAAATTCAATCTTTAATGGCAGTAGTTAGTATTATATGTTTAATCGTAGCTTCCATAGCCATATCATCTTTAATGAGTGCGGATATTTTTAGAAGAAAAAGCGAAATAGGACTTTTAAAAGCTTTAGGTGCTAGCACTTTGCAAATTTATATGATTTTTGCACTAGAAGGGGTTGTGGTAGCTTTAATTGGAGCAGTTTTGGGCTTTGCTTTTGGTATAGGTATGTCAGAGATTATCGCCTTGAGTATATTTGAACATACCATTGAAATTTCTTGGATTATCCTACCAATTTGTTTATTTTTTGCAGTGCTTATAGTATTTTTAGGATGCTTGTTTTCTATCAAAGGAATTTCTAAACTTTCTACTTCAGAGGTTTTATATGGGAAATAATTTTTTTATGCAAGAGGTTTTTAAATCTCTTATTTTTTCTTATAAAAGAGTTTGTATTATCTTTATAGCTGTGTTTATGGGTGCTATGGTTAGTGCTTCATTTTTTAATATTTATTTTGATATTGACACAAAATTATCTAAAGAATTAAAAGCTTATGGAGCTAATTTTATCATCACGCCAAAAGATGATGAGTTTTTAAGTATGGATGAGTTTAATCAAGTTAAAGAAAGCTTGAAGGTAAAAGCTTTAACCCCATTTTTATATGGTTTTTATAATCTTGAAAGCTCAAGTGCTGTAGTTGTTGGGGTTGATTTTGCAAATTTAAAGCTTACCAAGCCTTTTATGGAGGTTTTAAAAGGAGGCTTTTCTTTGAGTGATTTTAGTGAAGATAGTGCCTTTGTAGGGGCTGATTTAGCTAAACAACTTGAACTTAAAATAGGACAAGAATTGCAAATTTATAATCCAAGCATTTCCAAAATAGTCAAAGTAAAAATCAAAGCTATTTTAAGAAGCAATGATGAACAAGATGGGGTTTTAATCATCTCTTTAAAAAAAGCTCAAGAGTTAGCAGCTAAAGAAGTGATAAATTATGCTCAAGCTATTTTGCTAGGTGATTATGAAAGTTTAGATCAAAAAGCAAAAGAGCTTAGCAAGGGCAATGTAGAAGCCAAAGTCATAGCTTCAGTGTCCATTAGCGAAGGTGTGATTTTAGAAAAGATCAAAGCTTTAATGGCTTTGATTAGTTTAACTATTTTACTCATTAGTTCTTTGAGTGTAAATACCACTCTTAGTGCGGTGATTTTTTCAAGAAAAAAAGAAATAGCCTTGCACCTTGCACTAGGAGCTAAGCATAAAGAAATCATCAAGCTCTTTGGAGCTGAAGTATTTATTTTAAGTTTAAGTGCTAGTTTACTCGGTGCTTTTTGTGGATATTTTTTGGCAAATATTTTTGGGTATTTGATTTTTAATGCAAGTATAGATTTTAGATTGCTTTCAGTATTTTTTGCGGTGCTTGTTTCTTTGGTATTTGCATTTTTTGCAAGTATTTTGCCGCTAAAAAAAGCTTTAAAAATCAATGTTTGTGAAAATTTAAAGGGTGAGTGATGAAAAATATTATAAAAATTTCAAATTTAAATCGTAATTTTAATGAAGTTAAAGCTTTGCAAAATATCAACCTAGAAGTAAAGCAAGGTGAATGGCTAGCTATCATGGGTCCATCAGGTTCAGGTAAATCAACGCTTTTAAATATACTTTCTTTGATGGATACTCAAAGTAGCGGGGAGTATTTTTTAAATGATAAAGAAGTTGGAAATTTAAGCGAAGAAGAAAAAAGCGTAATCAGAAGAGAAAAAATAGGTTTGATTTTTCAACAATTTCATTTAATACCTTATTTAAATGCTTTAGAAAATGTTATGCTAGCGCAGTTTTATCACTCAAGTATAGAGCAAAAAGACGCTATAATGGCGCTAGAAAAAGTAGGGCTTTCACACAGACTTACGCATTTACCAAGCCAACTAAGTGGCGGGGAACAACAAAGACTATGCATAGCAAGAGCTTTAGTAAATGATCCTGAAATTTTATTAGCAGATGAGCCAACTGGAAATTTAGATGAGGCAAATGAAAAAAATATTCTAGAGCTTTTTTGTAAATTAAAACAAGATGGTAAAACCATAGTTTTAATCACTCACAATCCAGACTTAGCAACCTTTGCTGATAGAACTATCATTTTAAGCCATGGAGTGATGAAAAGTGAAAATTAAAAGTATAATTTTAGCTTGTTTATGTTTAGTTTTTTTAAGTGCTTGTTTTGAAAACAACAATAAAAATGGCGGTAAAATAGGCCTAAAAGCACCAGAAATCGCAGCAAAAAATTTAGAAGGTGAGAAAATCAAACTAGCTGATTTTGATAATCTTATCGTTTTAACTTTTGTGGAGCAAGGTTGTGCATCTTGTTTAAAAGATTTACCACTTTTGGAAAAACTAGCTAACGAATACCCTAAAAAAATGACTATTCTAGCGCTTGATTCTATAGATAAAGGTAAGGATTTTGAAGAATTTGCTACAAAATATGATTATAAAAATATCATATTTTTACAAGATGATTTAGATATCTCATGGCAAAGATTTAGTGTTTTTGCAGTACCAACTACTTTTGTCATTAAAGATGGAGTTGTGCAAGATAAAATTATAGGAGAAAAACCATGGTCGCAACTAAAAGCTTCTATTGCTTCTCGGCTTTAATAAGCATTTTTTTCTTTAGTGCATGCTCAAACAATGAATTTCAAACCCTAAATTCAAATCAAAACTATACTTTTAAATATGATGGTTTTGAAAAAACCTTAAAAACACAAAATACAAATCAAGCGTATGCTTTATTTTTTTTCACGCAAGATTGTGGCGCATGTAATGCACAAATTCCTATGTTAAACGAGCTTTATAAAGAAAGAAATTTTCCTATTTTAGCGGTGCTAAATGGAGTTAATTCAAAAGAAGAAGCTCAAAAAATTCTTTTGGAAAAAAAGCTAGACTTGCCACTTTTATATGAAGCCAAAGCAAGCTCATTTTTATCTAAAGCTGTGGGTGGAATTTATGGTGTGCCTGTGATAGTTTTTTATGATGAAAAAGGCAAAATAAATGAAAAATTCATCGGACTTACCCCAAAAAGTATTTTAGAAAATAAGATTAAATTTTTACAATAATTTTTTTTATTGAAAGTATTAATATTGTTATGTTTAAAGTATTTAAGATAATTTTTATATTAAATTATTTTTAAGGAAAAATTTATAAATAAAATATTAATATTATGACCATATTATTAAAATATTAGTAACAAATGTTACAAATATATACAAATAAACAATAACCCATCAAACACATTAACTATTTTTTGAAAGGACTTTTTCAATGAATATAAATTTATCTAAAAAACACCTCAT